>JAYZPA010000186.1:0-9120 GCA_036150515.1 Planctomycetota bacterium | reverse complement strand
GACATTCGGCGTGCGAAGGTTGACCGGATACATCAGCGTGATTTGTAGTAGGTGCCGGTCGCAAAAATTCCGATGGGAGACGGTCAGGTAAACGCCACACCTCGACGTGAAGCCATCGGTCTACTTGGATTCATCGGTAGCGGTGGTCTCATGATCAAGTGTCGCCACCGGTGCTGCCGGGGGGGACTTCAGTGGGATGGGTTCTCCCCCACGGGCAAGAAAAATCTCATACTGTTGATACGTCATCTGCGCATGAGCCAGCATACATAAAGCAGCGGCTGGATACACTCCAACAAAGCAAAGCAAAAGTCCAACCATCACCAGCAACATGCTGGAAAACATAAAAAACAATGTCGATACAATTTCCTCGATCCACACCATGCGCATGAAATGGAGGATCCATCCAAAATTGAAGGTTTCTCCGAATGACTGACTGAGTCCCGCTCGAAGCAGAAAGGGGCCCGTGATCATACCCCCCAACACCGAGGCCACTAAAATCAGAATGAAGGAGACGAATATGCCCAGTATGAGGATCGCTTCGTTTTCAAACATGCCGGCGAACAGCATGGGAAGAAACCAGAGAATTAAACAAAGAGGAGTCAACACGAGTTGCAGGATTAAAGATACGACAAATGGATAGATTCCTCTCGACAGAAGTTCGCTAAACTGACTGAAGTCAAACTTAGGCATTTTCTGGCCGGGATGTTTATGCAGATCTTCGATGACTTTAAACTGGTAGCCCATGAGAATCAGTGGTCCGATGACAGGAATCAGAAAGCAGACCGAGCACAACAGCAGATTAGCCATCCAGTCTTTCCGTTCGAAGACATAGGAATAGGAGCGCCAATACTGCATTTTGATGGGCCGTTCGTCGTTGGATGACGGCGTTGAAGTCGCATCGTAAGGATTTGACATGGGGTCACACTCCTTTGCCCGTTACTGAAACAGGGTACCTGAAAAACGGAATCCCCTATTCGGTTACCTGATTTTCGATGTGGACAAGATCCTCGCTGGTTTCGCTTTGGAGGTCCATATCACGAATTTCCTGTGTGATTTTCATGCTGCAGTATTTAGGTCCGCACATACTGCAAAAGTGAGCGCTTTTGAACGAATCCTGTGGCAGGGTTTCGTCATGCATTCGCTGAGCGGTTTCCGGATCCAGCGACAAGCGGAACTGTTCATTCCAATCAAATTCAAAACGAGCCTTTGACAGCGCGTCGTCACGATCGGTGGCACCTGGTCGATGTCGGGCAATGTCGGCGGCATGAGCTGCAATCTTATAAGCGATCACACCTTCCCGCACGTCGTCTTTATTGGGTAAACCGAGATGTTCTTTGGGGGTGACGTAACACAGCATGGCAACGCCGGCCCAGCCGGCCAGAGCAGCACCAATCCCACTGGTAATGTGGTCATAGCCCGGTGCAATGTCGGTCACCAAAGGCCCAAGCACATAGAACGGGGCACCCTGACAAACATCGATTTGTCGTTTCACATTCATCTCGATTTGATCCATCGGAATATGTCCGGGGCCTTCCACCATGACCTGAGTTCCCCGATCCCAACTGCGCTGGACAAGCTCGCCCATGACATCCAGTTCAGCAAACTGAGCGGCATCACTGGCATCGGCAATGGATCCGGGTCGCAGTCCGTCACCTAGACTCCAGGTCACATCATATTGATTCATGATGTCGCACAGGTCATCAAACGATTCATATAAAGGGTTTTGTTTGCGATGAGCCATCATCCACTTTGCAATTAACGACCCTCCGCGACTCACAATTCCCGTCACGCGATTGGTGGTCAGGTGCAAATGCTCCAGTAAAACACCACAGTGCACGGTCATGTAGTCGACCCCCTGCCGGGCCTGATGTTCCACCATGTCGAGAAAATGCTGAGGACGCATTTCTTCGATTTCCCCGCCCAGTTCTTCCAGCATCTGATACAAGGGAACCGTGCCAATGGGGACGGGCGAATTAGCAATAATCGACTCGCGTATCTGGTCAATGTCGTTCCCGGTGGAAAGATCCATTACCGTATCGGCGCCGTAGTGGACTGCGGCGTGTAGTTTCTCAAGTTCGCCTTCGTTGTCGCTGGTTACTGCCGAATTACCGATATTCGCATTGATTTTGCAGGTGGCGGCGATCCCGATTGCCATCGGCTCGAGTTCCATTTTCAGGTGCTCGGTGTTTGCCGGAATCACCATGCGGCCAATGGCAACTTCGTCCCGGATGAGTTCCGGTTCAAGTTGTTCGCGGTTGGCTACAAATTCCATTTCGGGTGTAATCTCACCGCGTCGTGCTTCCTGCAATTGCGTCATCGTTGTTGCTGCTCCTTGCAAATAATAGTACCCACCAGATCAGATCCATTCTCGCGAAAGTGGGTTACTTTGTCTAATTTGTTTCCGGTATTCTAATCGATTATCCTAATCCGGCAATCGACCGGCATGGATAATCTCGGTGAAGATGTTAGCCGTCGCGGTCGCGTCTAGGGCAGGATCGGAGCGAGCCAGCGTTGTGCCTGTTGGAGATCCATCCGTTTACGACGGGCATAACTCTCCAGTTGATCCTGGGCAATACGATCCACTGAAAAATATCGTGCATCCGGATGAGCAAAGTACAGTCCGCTGACGCTGGCAGCTGGAAACATCGCAAGGCTCTCGGTTAACGTAATGCCCGTCGATTCCGCCACATCGAGCAGTTCCCAGATGGTCCGTTTTTCCGTATGATCCGGCTGTGCCGGGTAGCCTGGGGCGGGTCGGATTCCGCGATACTGTTCTGCAATCAACGCTTCCGGGTTGAGTTGTTCGCTAACGCCGTAACCCCACTGGCGGCGCGCCTGCAAATGGAGAAACTCGGCAAATGCTTCTGCCAGTCGATCTGCCAGTGCTTTGACCATGATGGAGTTGTAATCATCCTGTTCTGCTTCATATTCCGCAACCAGTTCCGCTACACCATTTCCGGTGGTTAAGGCAAAGGCACCAAGATAATCCGCCCGACCGCTGGACACCGGAGCAATATAGTCGGCCAGAGATCGAAAATGATCCTGACCCCTGCGGCGTGTTTGCTGACGAAGCGCCTGAAAAACCGTATGTTGTTGGCTGCGGGACTCATCGGTATAGACCAGGATTTCATCGTCCACTGAATTTGCCGGCCAAAATCCATACACGGCGGTCGCCTGAAACCGCTGTTCGTTGATGATCCTGTCTAACAACTGCTGAGCATGATCAAACAGTTCCTGTGCCGGTGCTCCCAGTTTCGGGTGGTCGAAGATCCGGGGATATTTTCCTTTGAGTTCCCAGGTCATGAAAAAGGGAGTCCAGTCGATAAAGTCACGTAGCGTTTCCAGAGACTGACTTTCAATGACACGGTTTCCGATAAATTCTGGCGTCGGAATCTCCACCTGCTCCCAATCCGTGGGGAAGCGTTGGTCGAGTGCATCCTGATAGCTAACCAGCGGTGTTTTTCGCTGTTTGAATCCGTCGACGAGGCGGGCTTGCTGTTGCAGATTCTGTTGCTGGAAGGATTCGCGTGATTCCGGTTGAAGGAGTTGATCGACCACGCCCACACTGCGCGATGCATCCAGCACATGGACGACCGGATGATCATATTCCGGAGCAATCCGTACGGCCGTATGACGTGCACTGGTCGTGGCACCGCCGATTAACAGCGGGAGATCCATTTCCAGCCGGGCCATTTCTTTGGCTACATGAACCATCTCATCCAGACTAGGGGTGATCAGGCCTGACAGGCCAATGATATCGACCTGTTCTTCTTGAGCGACTTGTAAGATCTGCTCACTGGAAACCATGACGCCTAAATCAATAATCTGATAATTATTGCAGCCCAGCACGACCCCCACAATATTCTTGCCGATGTCGTGCACGTCGCCTTTGACGGTCGCTAACAGAATCGTCGCACGCTGGGGCTCTTCGGCTTTTCCGCTGAGGAGTTTTTCCTTGTCCATAAATGGCAGTAAGTAGTTTACGGCTTTCTTCATAACGCGAGCGGACTTGACCACCTGAGGCAGGAACATTTTTCCCGCGCCGAACAAATCGCCTACGATCGACATGCCGTCCATCAGTGGTCCTTCAATCACCTGTAACGCTTTGTCCACAGACTGGCGACAGATCTCCACATCTTCGTCAATGAAGGTATCGATTCCCTTGACCATAGCATGGCTAAGTCGCTGTTCGACGGGCTGTTCACGCCAACTGAGATCTGCCGTCACCTCTTTAGTCCCCTGCCCCTTTACGGTTTCTGCCAATTGAAGCAGTCGGTCAGTGGCATCGCTGCGGCGATTCAGCAGGACATCTTCAACATGTTCGAGCAGGTCGGCCGGAATTTCCTCGTAGATTTCCAGTTGTCCGGCGTTCACAATGCCCATGTCCATACCCGCTTGAATCGCATGGTAGAGAAATGCCGAGTGCATGGCCTCGCGAACGACATCGTTTCCCCGAAAAGAAAAAGATATGTTACTCACGCCCCCGGAAATGCGCACCCCGGGGCAGATTTCTTTGATCTGGCGGGTTGCCTCAATAAAATTGACCCCATAATTGTCATGTTCCGAGATCCCGGTTGCGACGGTCAGAATGTTGGGATCAAAAATAATGTCCTCGGCAGGAAAATCAACTTTTTGCGTCAGCAGGTCAAAGGCACGTTTGCAAATACGGACTTTGTCATCGATTTCGGTTGCCTGTCCCTGTTCATCAAAAGCCATGACCACCGTGGCAGCACCATATTGCCGAATCAAACGAGCACGTGTTAGAAACTCCTGTTCGCCATCTTTTAAGCTGATGGAATTGACAATCGCTTTGCCCTGTTGACAGCGCAATCCGGCTTCGATGACCGACCATTTTGAACTGTCGATCATGACAGGGACTTTGGCAATATCCGGTTCTGCCGCAATCAGGTTGAGGAAACGGGTCATGGCTGCTTCGCCGTCAAGCAGTGCATCGTCCATGTTGATATCGATCACAGCAGCACCACCCAATACCTGCTGACGGGCGACTTCAACGGCTTCCTCAAAGAGATCCTCACGGATGAGTCGTGCAAATTTCCGAGAGCCGGTAACATTGGTTCGTTCGCCGATCATCAGGAAATTCGAATCGGGTCGAAGTGTTAGTGCTTCCTGGCCGCTCAATCTGGTTCGTGCAGGAACATCAGGGATTTCACGGGGCGCGGCGTTTTGAGCCGCCGCGGCGATCGTACGAATATAATCCGGTGTGGTTCCACAACAACCGCCGATAATGTTAACCCAGCGGTTTTCGAGAAAAGGACTGATTTGAGACGACATTTCCGAGGGGGTCTGATCAAATCCACCGAATTCATTTGGCAATCCGGCATTCGGATGGCAACTCACCGGTACCGGAGCAATCCGAGAGAGTTCTTCGATATAGGGACGCATTTTTTCAGCGCCCAGGGCACAGTTGATACCAATACTCAGCAGATCAAAATGTGCAAGACTATTCCATAATGCCTCGACCGTTTGTCCCGTTAACGTTCGTCCAGCGTCATCGGTGATCGTGAATGAGGCCATCACCGGAAGAGTGACATTGTGTTCGTTGAAATATTTTCGAATCGCAAACAGACACGCTTTTAAATTGAGCGTATCAAAGGTTGTTTCCGGAAAGAGAATGTCCACCCCGCCGTCCACCAAAGCGGCGACCTGAGCATAGTAGGAGTCCACATGCTCGGTGAACAGGACTTCGCGGTATCCGGGGTCTTCAATTCTTGGAGAAATGGAGCAGGTTTGTGTGGTGGGGCCAATGGAACCTGCGACAAACCGTGGTTTGTCCGGGTTGTCATTGGTAAACTCGTCCGCCGCCTGCCGGGCACAGCGAGCTGCAGCGATGTTAATATCGGTGACGAATTCCGGAAGATCAAATTCCGACATCCCGATCGGTGTCGCACCAAAGGTGTTGGTTTCAATGATGTCTGCCCCGGCAGTAAGAAACTGACGATGGATGTCCGTGAGGGTGTCGGGATGGGTGATGGAGATCAGGTCGACGAAATTCTTAACGTCTTTGTGATGATTCTTGAACTGGTCGCCCCGAATGGTCTGTTCATCAAAACCGAGCGAAAAAACAGTCGTACCCATCGCGCCATCAAGCACCAGCACACGCTGCTTCATGATCTGTTTCAGTTCGTTGGATCGGTCTCGTGTCAACAAAGTCACCATCGGGTTTACGGATTCAACAGGGAGACCCGGAAAAAGGGGTGCGGTTGCGAAATCGAGCCGCCCCACCGGGCATGGGTCTATTATGAGTACGGACGCCGTTTGTACAACTCCAGTTGGAAGCAACCTCGACAGCCTGATCTTTACAGAAAATCGCTAAGGCTTGCGTCGCCATGAAAATAAGGCTACGTTTCCCGTAATCTTGACTTTTTGATAATGCTGTACGTGAAATGTCTGTCGCGTGATTTTTTCCCAGGCTTCAATGCGTGTGCGTCCGCGCACCACGACCCACGTTCGTGGTGCGATGAGGAAAGGGCGCAGCGTTGCGTCTGTCAAATCGGTGGAATCAAGGGGAATAACGTTCCACCGCCGATCCAGGCGATACATTCCCCGTAATGGAAACTGGCAGTACTCATGAAGGGTCATGGAACCGTGTGTTGCCGGTATACCACGTGACAGGCCGCGATCTTCGATCAGTCCAGACATTAAAAGGACATTCCCCGTACCCGTCTGTGAATTCAGGAACTGGACAATCGCTTTCCAGTTTTCCTGTTTATGGGCGACCGTACCGTCCCTTACCCGACTCACCGCACTGTGACCCTGCCAACCCCAACACAATATGCATAGCAACACGGCGGTGTATTTGTATCGACGCAGTTGTATTCGGCTGACCGAGGCGACCAAAAAAAGATAATATGCCGGTAGAATTGCCACGAGATAGCGAGGGAAGAACCAGTGGACCCAATTCCAGCGGGTACAAATCCAGGCAGCCAGCATTGGCAATAAAGCCCACAGAATCGTGGTTTTCAGGATGCCGTGGGCCCGGACACGCTGCACATCTGATTCCGGGACGTGTTTGTTTTGTGAATGGTATCGTTTGTCAATCAGCATGAATACCAACGGGACGCCTACCAGTGAAAGAACCGGAAAAATCCCAATGAGAGCCTGTAGTGTTGCCTGTTCCGATTTTATAAATGTGGTCCATTGGCTGCGATGTTCATAAATTGAAAACAGGTGTGTCAGACGGGGTATTCCACATAGGATCAGAATGAATGCCTGAATGATGAATACCTGAGTATGTTCGTGAGAGTGTTTTGGTCGCGTGATCCATCGAGCGGCCATCATGGTTGCAAGAATGGGTAATGCCGTATAGTGCGTGTAAAACATCGCCGCAGCGCAGAACGTCCAGCCGATGTCCTTACCTATTGTTAAGAGCCGGTGTTTTACCTCGACGGTTTGCAGGACAAACAAAACAATCGTCAGGAACATAAGAAATTCATAAGGACGTGCTTCCACCGCAAATAATAATACGAGCCGATCGCTGGCAAACATCACGCTTGCAACCAGTATCAATATCGGATCGTATTTTTTTTGTATTGCCCAGAAGGTCATCAGGACAATGCAGGCGATTCCCGAAGTTATCGAAAGTGAACGGAGAACAGATTCGGAATGTCCTGCGATCAGTGTCAACAACTTGAGCACAACGAAATACAGTGGAGATTGGTTTCCGAAGGCTGCGCGTTGAGCGATATCCTGCATCTCCCCATGAATGGTCCATGACGTATGGAGTTCATCAATCCACAGCGGGAGGTCGACGTAGTCAATCGTGATGGCAGTTAGAAGCAAACCTGCCACTGCAGCGATGAACAACGCGGCCATGATTTGCCTGAGATCCATCTTCGGATATCCGTTACTTCGATTAGTGTTTTCCTGCATATCGCTCTTTTTGGGGCAGCATTTCCAGACATGTGGTCCACCAACCCGTTTCGATGGTCTCGATGAATTCCGCCGGGAGCTGTTGTTCGTGCATGTCGGCTGCGAGTTGTCGGTAATCGTAATGGATCGGAATGAACTGAGCGGAGGCTTGGTTTCCGCTAACCTCGACAATGGTATACCAAACCCGGTGGGTTCCGTCATTTTCCGGACGTCCCAGGACGCCCACATTAACAAACAATCCTGCATTAAGCCTGCGTTGCCATTTGATTCCGGTGTGCGTCGAGGCGATTACATCCACCTGATATTCATCAAAAAAAGATTCCAAAAAATGATCCGGGGTCGTCGTCTCCCACAGAAATTCATTCAGACTGCGAGGACTACCGTGACACAGCAGTATTCGCACATCTTCAATTTCGATCGTACGGGTTCGGGGCAGATCACGCAGAAATGCCTTATTCTCCGGACTCGTGTTTTGTTTTGTATAGTCATAACTGATCTGTGCATAGTAATTGTCTCGTTGATCGGTGTAGCCGCATTGGCAATTATCCTTGTTATTTCCAATGGAGTCATCATAGTTTCCCTGGATACACTGCACGTTGTACCGGGACAGTAAAGGAAACACGCGATCGGGATGCGGCCCAAATGCCCCCAGATCTCCCAGGCAGTAGTATTCGGTAATCCCTCGAGCCTGAGCATCTTCCAGCGCGGATTGCAATGCCAGATAATTACTGTAGACGCCACCACAGAGTGCGATACGCTGTGTCATATAGAGTCCTCCAGCGTTAATCCCATCGAGGCATTGGAGCAAATGGCTCCATATTGATAACAGGTCAGACAGGCACCATGTTTTAGCTCATAGGACTGCTGGGCGGCATCGGTGAGGCTGGATCCCAGAATCGAATCATCTTCTTCGATGAGGATGGGACAAACATGAATTCCCCGGTCGGTGACCATCCTCGCGTGGTCACAGACCAGTTGCGATCGATCGTAGTGTTCGAGCATTTCAACACTTACACGTTGAGCAGGCGAGTAACCCGTAGTCCGATTTGCTTCCGCACCGATCTGCAATGTTGGCAGTAATTTAATGCGGGGTCGGCTATAACCCGCTTGTTGGAGGGTCTGAACGAATTGTTCCAGCACTTCTTTATCGTCTTTCAGGGGCCATGTTCTGGTTGCGGTAATAATC
Organism: Planctomycetota bacterium; assembly: GCA_036150515.1. Classification (GTDB taxonomy): domain Bacteria; phylum Planctomycetota; class Planctomycetia; order Pirellulales; family Pirellulaceae; genus UBA721. The sequence continues at coordinate 44 of JAYZPA010000186.1, read as the reverse complement.
GGTAAGAACCCGGCGCGGACTAATTTCCGGATGCCCTCCAGTGC
>JAYZPA010000185.1:0-7372 GCA_036150515.1 Planctomycetota bacterium | reverse complement strand
AGGACATCAATCTAAATAGTCGTGATGTCCGTGCCAATCTGACCTCAGCATGGCGTAAAGGGGAAGCTGTTCAGGCCGCTCGAACGCGTGCCGATCAACTGCTCAAAACCTATGTGGATGCGGGTGATCAAAGCGCGCCCTTTGCCGCGGTATTGCCCGAGGCAGACGCGGTTCAGGCTTTCATGACAGCTCCGGTAACATTTCTGCGGGCATCCCCTACGAGTGGGCCTCGTGGTGGGATGCAGATCGGTTTGCAGTCAAATACGATCAACCGAGAACTTACGGCCGAGCAAATCGCAGAAAATGAGAAGACCAGCGATTTCAGCAAAATGCATTCACCTCGTCAGGTTCCAGACATCTATGACGCAATTGCAGGTCAGGAATCCGGAGCGTCGCTGATGTTCACTAAAATGGAGATTGGTAAACAGTCGGTGATGGTGATCCCTGATTCAACCGCAAGGTTCTTTTATGTGGTACGTAAAATTGAAACCATCAAATCTCAGGACGCTAATCCACCGGCTGCAAATTCGATAGACGGATTCAGCAACATGGTGCAGTACCTGCGTTCCGGTACCATGGGATCCGGTGATTTCAGCCAAATTATGAATGCCGGCGCCACGGATACGATGTATCGCGGAGGTCAGCAGGCACCGGGAACGGCAGGCATGATCTCTAATGCATTCATGTCCTATTTACGTCAGGCACATGGTTTCAACGCAAATTTCAACCAATAGCATGGTCAAGGCATTTATCCTATGTATCGTTCTGTTGGCTTTGACAGGACTGTGGTTGTGGTTTCGCCGAACGCGCCGCATCCGAAGATCTGTTGATAAGCAAGTCCCTTCCAATCAGAAATCCGATCCCGTTACCGTACCTCGGCCACGGTTATCTGAGGAAGAATATGAAAAGCAGCAAGCGTGCTTTCTAGAGAACCGTGCTGATTTGTCAAAACGATTTTTTTCGCTTGTTTCGATATCGGGGATTCCCAAGGGTTTAACATGGAAAAGCTGTGATTTTAGTGAAGAGATCCTGTGGGTCATTGAAAAACAGTCTGCCGATCTCCATGCGTTGATTTCAGCGGTAATTTATTTTGAAGCAATCGCGGGAGGGCCTATGGAAGAAGTGGAAGCTGTAGGCAACGCCAGAGTGGCACCCGGGTTGTTTTATTTCAACGGTGAACACTGGGATACATCAGGTCACGTCCTTTTTAATCTGGATCCGGAAGAAGTTCTGACTCGCCACAAGGACGATTACGACCGCTGGGCATCGATCTAATCGGGCACGAATATCTCCGACATACCTCTTTCATCACCACCGGCACGTCAGCATGGTTGAATTCTGTTGATTCCGTTGCCACAATCAACGGGACGCCGGTGACCCATACTTTTCCAATCCACAAACTCTATAGAATCAAAGTCAAATCCATGCCTATTCTTGGTGCTCATATGTCCATCGCGGGTGGATATTACAAATCAATCGACCGCGGGGCCGAAGCCGGATGCCAATGTGTCCAGCTCTTTACCAAGAACAACAATCAATGGCGTGCCAAGGACATCACGGACGACGACAGCCAACGGTTTCATCAACAGTGCCGGCACCACGACATCCAGCACACGCTGTCCCATGCCTCCTATCTGATCAATTTGGGTTCTCCCAAAGACGAGCTTTGGGAAAAATCGATCGCCGCGTTTGTCATTGAGCTGCAACGTGCTGAAATGCTCGGAGTCCCTTATGTCGTTGTCCACCCGGGTTCCTACACGACCAGCACTCCCGAGCAGGGCATCGAACGGATCGCTCTTGCGCTGGACAAAGTACACCAGCAAACAGCGGATTTAGCGACCCAGTGTCTGCTGGAAACCACCGCCGGCCAGGGTTCGAATATGGGTTGGCAGCTTGAAGAACTTGCGTGTATGCTGGACCGGTGCCAACAACCCGAAAAAGTGGGTATTTGTGTCGATACGTGTCACATGTTTGCAGCAGGCTATGACCTGCGGGATGCCGTTCAGTACGAGGCAACCTGGTCCAAATTTGACAGTCTGATGGGCCTGCATAAACTAAAGGCTTTTCATTTAAATGACAGTAAGCGGGAATTCGGCAGTCGCAAGGATCGCCATGAGCACATCGGAGAAGGCGAGATGGGTCTTGAGCCGTTTCGCCTTATTGTCAATGATCCCCGTTTCCAGGAGATTCCGATGTATTTGGAAACGGCTAAGGACGATCGCCCAGTTAGCCGAGAAGGCTACACATGGGATCAGATAAATCTAACCACATTACGCAGCTTGATTGAATGAACAGGACAAAAACTCGCCATGTCTGAATCCGAAGTTATTGCAACTTTCAGCGATGCAAGTCAGGCGAACATTGCCGCCATGTTCCTCCGCAGCAACGGCCTGCTCGTGATGATTCAGGGTGATGACGCCGGAGGCGCATTCGCCGGACTAAACCTCGGCGGCGGTTTCCACCTGCGTGTTCCTTCCGATCAGGTCAAATTTGCTTTGGAGTTATTAGCGAACCCGATCCCATCCGACCCAACCTCCGATCAACACGATCCGGAATCATTCAGCGTCTAAATGAACAATCACGGCATCTGCCTGAGCATGATTCAGCCTGACGACCCCTTGAATTTCGTTTTCGTCAACCACGTCGATCACCCACATTTGAGAGTCATCTTCACGGGGTCCCACCACCAATTGCATCCCAACTTCCAGACCGCCGGCATCCGGACCCAGAACACGTACGACCCGCCCACGGTGACCTTCACGTAAAATGGATACCCGGACTTCTTCGCCGGGGACCAGATGCACAAAATCCTCAGGAATTTCCGCACCATGAGGGTCGAGCAGTGGATGTCCCAGTTTGTCATCCAGATAATCAACGGCACCTTCATCGTGCACGTGTTCCAACACATGGGCTCGTTGGTGCAATTCGTCTTCAGCAACACCCAAATGCTGAAGATAGCTTTCCCACAAACGGTGCGCCCGCAATAATCTACGGGCATGTTGCCTGCCATCGGCAGTTAATGAAATCTCATCGGAATGGATCACCAACATTTCCTGTCGTGCCAGTGAGGCAATCGCTTTTTTAACTCGCTCCGGCCGATAATCGATCCGCTGGGAAATTTCAGCCCATGTCGACCGCTCATCAGGCGACCGCAGAATCACGCCCAGAATATCTTCGATCAACTGCTGTGGTATGGCACGCAGGCGGCGTTGAATTCCCGCCAGCAAACCGTAGCGAGGAGCCAGCAGAAACACAATCAGAAACTGGGCGGTGGATACCACAACAATCATTCCACCGGGAGCTACATTCAACCATTCCGATGCAAAATATCCCAGCAGAAACCCGCTCCAACCGAACAGAATCGATGTCCAGATCATCTGTTTCAATCGATCGCAAAGCAGATAGGCGGTGGCCCCCGGAGCAATAAGCAACCCCACCACCTGAATGATCCCCACGACTTGTACACCCGTCACCACCACCATGGCTGTGCACGTGGTCAGCATATAATCCAGCAATACAACATTGATCCCGATCGAAGCAGCCATCACCCGGTCAAATGATACGACTTGCAGGTGCCGAAAGGCCAAAATTACAAAGGACAGAACCACGATCGTAACCATGCCCATCATCCACAAATCGCTATCGCTCACTCCCAAAATCGAACCAATAATAAAGTGATAGATATCCACATGAACATATTCACTAAATCGTGAAGCAAGGACGCCTCCCAGTGCAAAAATCCCTGTGTACATGACGCCAATCACCGCATCGTCCTTGACCCTTGATTTGCGTGTAACAAAACTAATCAACGCCACCGTGAGAATCCCGGACAAGATCGAGCCCACCAGCATCCCAAGTACATGAGCTTCTTCATTAAACAGCAGTTTCATGATCAGATAGCCACCCACAACACCCGCTAACATGGAATGGGACAAAGCATCCGCCAGAAACGAGGTGCGTCTCAGGACGATATAACAACCAATCACACTGCAGACGGTGGTAACCAACAGACCTGTCAACACCGCTTTGAACAGATATGGATTCGCTAAATGAATCTCCACGAGCCAGTCATACATTACCGGCCTCCGTTTCCCGGCCAGCGGTCGCATCCGGATGGGGCAAATGTGAAAAAACCCGTAATTTACCTTCGTACACTTCGCTCAGAAGTTCGGGATGAAGGACTTTTTCGGGTTGTCCGTGTGCAAACAGACGCTGTTTTAAAAGAACCAGCGAATCGAAATATTCACTTGCCGTCGTCAGGTCATGATGAACGACGACCAAAGTGCGTCCTGCCTCACGCGTCGTTTCCAATACATCCAGAATCGCGCGTTCCGTCGCTGCATCCACCCCCGCGAAAGGCTCATCCAGCAGCAAAATTTCACTTCCCTGAGCAATTGCCCGAGCCATAAACACTCGTTGTTGCTGACCACCGGAGAGTTGGCCAATCTGCCGATTTCGAAAATCGGACATCCGCACCTGTTGCAAAGCGTGCTCGGCAATTTCATGATCCTCCGCAGATAAATCCTGCCACCATCGTTGTTTACCGTAGCGACCCATCAGGGCAACTTCCTTAACCGTAATCGGAAAATCCCAATCCACACTACCCCGCTGTGGAACATAGGCCACCCTACCTTTGGCTTTTTCAATTTCCTCCCCAAACAAATATACATCACCGAAATCCGGTTTTACGAATCCCAGTAGTGTTTTCAGCAGAGTCGATTTTCCTGAACCGTTGGGACCAATCACTCCCACTAATTGTCCGCGATCAATGGAAAGCGAAACATCCAACAGCGCCGGAACCGGCCCGTAGCTGACCGTGAGATTCCGGACTTCAACCGCCGGGCCTCTCGAGTTGAGCGATGATCTGTTCATTTAGTGATCGTGCCCCTGATCATGGGCCGGAGATCCGGCCGGAAGGGATAAATTTCGCGGGATATCCAGGATAATCAAACCGACGACAGGTTCACCCGGTTCAGACCAAAGCGTCTGGTCTGCAACGACCTGATCCCCCAACAATACCTGAATTCGTATCGCCCTTGCTACCGGTAACCTCGGTGCCTTCACTGCCGGAACACTCGATTCCCCGAAACCGGAATCTGCAAACGGATCGTCACCGACAGATTCCACAGATGCCGTACCGGATCCAACCTCCACCAGCAGTTCATTAATACCCGTTTTCAGACCGGGCACCGGTGACACCACTACCGGTACACCGGCCTTTTGATTCTCAAAGGACTCAAAAAGTACCCGACCTTCTAAAGTAATACGCATTGCCAGAGGGTCAAATTCATCACCACTGGCATCAAAGGTCAGAGTCGTTACAACCGAATACTCCCCTTCTGCGGTATTTCGTATTTGTTCGACGCGCTGCTGGACCGGCAAGGAAGAATGAAACCATTCGTAGGATTTCAACGTTCCCCAAACTCCGAAGGCCATCATCACCACCAGTAGCGGTCGTTGGGGTACATGCTTTTGAAGGCGTTGAAACAAGTAAACCATCGTTTCTACTTCAAACCGTTTACGATTAAAAGTACATTTTCCCGCATCATTCCAAGGTAGGTCTCGGCTGCACTCCCAGGCTCACCCATCGAATCCGCATAGAGCGATCCCGCTACGGACACGCCCGCGTCGGAAGCAATCTGCCGAATCAACTTTGGATTGATTGTGGTTTCCACAAAAATCGCTTTTACATTGAACGAGCGGATGGATTCGACCACCTGTTGACGTCTTGCCGCTGTGATCCCCGCGCCAATTTCGTCTCCTGTACTCCAGCCGCCGGGTGAAGCACCTTCAAATCCGTATAAGGCGCAAAAGTAGTTGAACGCATCATGATGACTAATCAAAATTCGTTCCGCACGCGGGATTTGATTCAACTCCTTCTGAATCCAGGTATGAAGCGTCCGTAACTGGGCTATATACAATGCTCCCCTCGCCTCATATTCCGATTGATTGTCCGGATCGATACTCGAAACGCCGCGAACGACATTTCTCACATAAATCGCCGCATTCACAGGAGACAACCAGGCATGCGGATCTTTAACCTCAACGCCTCCCTCTTCAAGAATCAGTGACTTGACGCCGTCCACACACGTAACCACAGGTTTATTGGCATCCTTTGCCAGATTCATCATCCACTCGTGCCCCTCCAGATGCCAGCCATTGCGTAAAACCAGATCCGCATCTGCCACCATCCTGGAGTCACCGGGCTTGGTTTCGTAAGTATGAGGATCCTGACCCGGCGCCAAAATGCAGCGTACTTCCCAGCGGTCGCCCACCACAACCCGCGTGAAGTCCGCGATCTGCGTCGTACTGCAGGTGGCGACCAACTTCCCGGAATCGGTCACCTGACCTACAAGAATCGCCGGTAGCATGAACCATCCCGCCAGACCTAAAACGACGCCTCGTACTTGCATGACATCAATCCCTTTATGAATGTTCGTCGTTTCACGCGACCTCAACGACGTCTTCTCGTTTTTTCGAAATGGACCGTTTTTCGCCAACGGTGGCGATAGCAGAAGCACCAGCGTGCCCCCCATAAACAATCCATAAACGCCTCGAACGCGCTTATTTTTTGATTAATCAAAAACTCTACTGGTTCATTTGAGCATTCATTATTTGCAGTGTCAATGCACGGTTTTTGAATAATCAAAAACAGACTCCGCTTTGGACTGTTTACGTGTCCCGAGCGTCTATGGCTTGCTTAGAAACGGTAGATCAGACCGACACCGGCAAAGAAATCGTCTGCGGATTCACTTACGCCAAACCCGGCACGAATATCAAGCTGTAAATCATGGCTTACCTGATAAGCGAATCCTCCATCCATGTAATGTTCGCGGGGAGCGTCATCAGCACCGTCCGGGATCATACAGAACCACTCGAAATATCCTGCCAGCTTGTCATCAAATGTTCGCGCCAAACCGACCGCCTGCGAGTATTCCAGATAGGGCCGATTCGTGGTTCCATCCAGCGCGCGGCCGAACTGTGTTTGGCCTGCCAGAGACCATTTTTCATTGAGGTCCCACGAATAGATATAGGTCACCGAAGGCAGCGTTTCGCCCGCCGTCACCAAATCATCGCCTGTTGGGAAAGTGGCCTGGATCATCATGGCGGTTTCCGGCAGCATACCGTCCTGGGGCGTCAACGCAATTTTAAATCCAAAATAGAGATCTTCTGCGCCACGAATGTCCGTATCCACGCCTCCCGTGCGCTGGCGGGATTCACTAAAGTTATAGGCAATTCGCATCTCGAGCCATTCCGCACCAAACCCAAGTCGCCATAACATTTCCGGATTTGAATGGCCTCGCGATTGAGTCGTTCCATCGTTATCAAAAGAATAGGTATACCCCATTTCCACTTGTCTGACGCCCAGTCC
>JAYZPA010000184.1:0-9362 GCA_036150515.1 Planctomycetota bacterium | reverse complement strand
GTTCCGGACCGGGCCCCTCGTATTCCATGAACATTCGACGCGTCAAGAAACCCGTGCGACGTGCAGCCCAGTTATCCATCCGACTTCGGTCATTATCGATTGTAGGATAAACCGTGCCCACGGTCACCAGCGGATAACGGCGAATCGCTTCCACTGCAATCTCCCGGCCTCCGGTAACCGGAGGATAGATATCGATCATTTCCCTCACCACACGCTGTGCTTCGCGTAATTCACCTGCATCGAGCAATCGCCGGGCTTCATCACGCTTTTCTCCAGCCAGTTGGTTGAGCTTCTTTAACGCATCCAGTGCCGCAGGAACGGTGGATGCCCCGTGCGCCCGAATCAGGCGTTGTCCGAGTTTTCGGGCAAGAACCGTTTTACCCCCCTCCATATAGCGGTTAAGCACGAGGGCTGCTGCTGCGTTCAATTGTGTCTTCGCCGTATCCGGGCCACCATCGTGGACATAGCCTTCATCGGTTAAATGCACTTTTTCCAACAGCGAGAGCGCTTCCAGATGGCGACCATCCTGCAGCCATTGAGATCCCTGGACAAACTGATAGCGACTGAGCACATCAGCGACTCCGGGCAAACCCTTATAACGCTGATCGAGAAACAGAAAATAATCGAAGGCGTCATCGAATCTACGTGCATCGATATAGCCGTTCAGTTCGTCCAGCATGATATCTTCATAGAGACGAATTTTGACAATATCGATCCAAAAGACTTCGTAAATATCGTCCGGTGCACCCAGCAAGCGGATTTCCATGACGCCACTTTTTTCAATCTCAGGCGTCTGCCTGCCGGGAATATCCAGCAATTCCAATTGCAACGCTTCGACTTCGCCCTGCTGATCCTTCACCGTAATCTCATCATAGGGCGTTCGATTGGCAAGATCGATGAGCAATTCCTGAGCATGTCCTGCGACGGATGTTGTCAGCATCAGAGCCAGCACGATCCCAGCGCCTGGCCATCCTGGCGTTCCAGCCCATTTTGCTATCTGTCTGATAAATTGATTCAATGTTTGTTCTTTCTCTGGCGACACCCCAAAACTGCAATTCAAAAGGTCTCTCATCCCAACGGAACCGGTCGTAACCCACCCTTTGACGTCGGAACCCAAATCTTCCCCTGAAATAACACGGGCATTCCGGTTATTTTCTGGCCCAGCGGAACGGCACTTTGCGTCGCGCCATCCTCAGCGCGAACCTTCCAAATCGTCCCGTTCGCCCCGACCAGTAAATAATGACCGTCCACTGAGAATCCCTTCCCAATGGGTTTGATTTGTTCCGAATCTGATATCCAGGACAATTCCTGTGAGGTTCCAAAGCAATAGAGGCGACTGGCCGAGGTATAGACCAACACATTTTCTCCGACTCGAAACGGTCCCCACACCACACGACCGTGAACAGGTTGACGGCTTTGTTCGGCCAGTGTTTCATAGTCCAAACCCACAACGATGTCATTTTGCGGTGTACGCCGAATCACATAAACACTACCCGCTGCCGAAGCAATGGTCTGATAAACCGGTTCTTCAAATTCCAACGTTGCTTGAGCTGACAAATGGGGAATCGGTTTGCCCTGTATCTGAATTCTCAATAACGTCCGTCGGTCCCGAAGAATCACAAACGAATCGCTGTCGTCCGCAGGCAGTGAAGGTTCTGACCAGTTAATCTGTTCGCCTGCACGCAGTGTGGGCTGGTAGGCAACCACACCCTGATTCCCGGACGGAATCTGAAACATCGCCAGTTTTCCATCGGCAAGCGACATCAGAATCTGATCTTGAAACGTAACGCCGGCACCATGAGGGGCAGCCGTCAAATCCTGAAGCTCGACCGCTCGAGATGTACTGCCAGCGGCCAGTGAATCCAGAACAAGTAACCGATGACTACCGGTCAAACTTTGCAGTACAATTTCCCCGTTAACCCGAATCGCATGTGAATACCCCAAGGATCCCTGGATAGCCGGAGTCTCGGAAAAGATCTCCTTCGGCGTTTCACCCTGCTCAACAGCAAACACCCCGGCACGCGATGTCACGGCGGCCAACTGATCACCATCGGGCAATAACATGACGTTCGAAGCAGACCCAATATCTGTCTGCCAGGATGGATTGCGGGCGTCAACCGTTTGCCCGGCCACCGTAATGGCATTCGTACCCTGTCGCTGTCGAACATGGACAACAATATTCCCAAATCGCTGAATCGGAGCAACATAGACATCGCCGTTCTCGTCGATCCATTCTTCCTTCAATTCACCTAATTGTGCCTGAACCTGATACTTGACAAGACGACGTCCCGCCATGTAAAGCACCCCCTCACCGGCAAGGCTGTATTCACGGATGGGATCCGTATAAGCACCCGGAATCGACGCCATTATGGCAACCGGACCACGCGGATTGGATAAATTAGGATCTACGTCATAAACGTGAATTTCACCTAAGTTGGTGGCCACCAGTAACCGCCGCCCGAAAACACGCGGATTCATGGTAACCAATCCGGATAATGTCTTTTTTTCCTGTCCCTGACTGAAGGTCCCTTTACCATCATGCTTGAGAATGCTGACTTCCGCTCGCGTTACTCCATTTTCAACCAGAATGATATATCCCACAGCAAACACCGCCGGTACCACAATCGAATCCTGCCCGTGTCCCTGATAGTAGACGCCAACACATTCACCTGAGTCCGCGGCAATGGCATAAAGATTCGAATGATCGCCTATCTGGTAAATAATCCCGTTTTCATCATCAAAACCGGGGCCCACATGGGTTCCCATGGGATAGCGGATATTTCGCTCAACATGCCCACTGTCCACATTCACCACAAGCAAAACGCCCGTTAACTCCGAGTTACCACCGGATCCATCCTCGCCATCGGCAGGTTCCGTGGACTGATGAATATTACAATAGAGCTGACCGTTATAGATTTTTGGCTGAGTCATAGGACTGCCAATGGGCAAACGCCATTTCTGTTCTCCCGTAAGCGTATCTACGCGTACAAGTTCATATCGTGACTCATCCACAAGAATCGTATCTGCGTTGCCCTCATCACTCACTCGTATCGGCGTCAACGCAGTTTGCAATCCGACATGCCGTCGCCAGTTGACACGCCCTGAGCCCAATTCAATGCCATAAACACTTCCACCGGCTAATACAGCCACTGAATAACCCTGGACTCCACTAATTCTCTGCCCATTTCGCGTCGCCACGATCACCTTGTGTTCAGGCGGGACCTCAATCGCATCATTATTGGACTTTCGGGTTCCCGTGGAGACCCGAACCAATCCCTGTTCCGCTTTGGAGATCTTCAAAACCGATTGTTGCATCCTTTCATCCGATTCCAACTCAGGATACGTCTGCAACAAATCATGACGCTCAATAAATGCCGAACGCGTATCCCCCTTTTCCACAAGGTTTTCAATACTCTTGAGCACCGTCTCCAGGCGACCATTTCGATCGATATAACGTTTCACTGTGGACATGCGTTCGTTGATATCCGCAAGCCGATTTTTGATCGCCTGCTCATTTTTAGCAGTTCCTAACGCACCCGGCATATCGATGATTTCAAGTGTGTCATTCGTTAAGTCCCAAAATTCCTGTTTGTCATCCACCCCGGGCATGCGCACCGCTTGTTCCACATAGTTCTCTGCAAGACGTGGCAATAGCACCTTAAGCTCATCTCTGGCAATCGCTGAAAACCCCGGGACTTCTTTGCCATTGAGAATCGCATCTCTCACTTTGCCAGCGGAGTCCTTGCGAATATTCGTTAACTGGACATGGATTTTGCACATCGCTACATAGGCTTTCGCGGAATCTGCGTTATCGTCCGTAGGGAAGGTTTCGGCAAATGATTCCATCGAACTTAGTGCCTGCTGATATGATCCACCTTCATATTTTGTAAGTGCATTTTCCCATTGTTTCTGAGCAGATTTATTGGCCAATACAATGTACAAAACAACGGCCGCAATCGAGAGGAAACCGAATATCAATGCACTGCCAATGACCAGCCGACTGTCCCATACCGTGTTGTCAAATTCCGGATCCAACAGCGATTCAGGGGCATGCGTCTGGTCCAGCATATCATCCCCACCCGACTCTGGTTCTTGAGCCGGATGCTGAGTTAACCCCTGCGCCGGCCCCGGCGGTGCTAAAGCTGACGGATCCAATGGCCCTGCCGGAGCGTTCAAGGAACTAAAGGAACTCAAATCAACCACATCGGTGGCCAAACTTTCTGCTGCCACATCTGCCGGCGCGTCCGGAGTAGCCGACTCGTTCTCAATATTCGCATCTTCCAGATCAATCACTTCAGCTGAGTCATCCGCATTGTCCTCAGCAATACTCAATCCTTCCACGGAATCTGCAAAGCCCAGACTCTCTTCGACTGGTTGACGTTCTTCCAGAACCTCCGTTAACACAGTTTTCGCCTGAAAACGAGTCAAATACCCCTGATCCACAAGAAACTTAACAATCTGTTCCGGCGACCATTTTTTCTCGCCCTCCAGAGCTTGCCTGCGCAACTTTTCCAACAGCTCCGTATCCAGGAGATCCTTGGAAGCTATATGATCTAGAAATTCTGTAGCATTCATCCGCTCAATCTCTCTACACGCCTATTGGTTTTTGTAATGTATCCCAGCAAAATCACCCTAAATCCGGGATATGTTTGCTAGTAATTAATATTGTCTTCTTGAACGGTCATCAGCTGGACCTGATCCACGCCAATCACCATTCCGGCGTCAATCGCCGCAATCACTTGCGAATGCAACGCCTCTTCATTCGCTTCTACAATCAATTTGTCCGGATCTCCTAAATCCGTACGTGTCAGTCGCATTTGAATTCGCAGATCCTTGACGTTGGCACATTCCGTATCGAGTCCGTCGGCACCCATCACCCAAAAAACATTATCCGCATCGACTTTCACCGTAATAAACTCAGGATCTTCCTCTTTGTCATCTGGTATGGACTGCGTGCTGGCTTCTTCACTTTGGGGTGTCGGAATCGGTAGCGAGGTCTGAATGGTGAAAGCCGCCGTCATTACAAAAAAGATGAGCAGCAAAAACGTCACGTCCACCATCGGTGTCATGTCCAGATCTCCTTCATCCGACTTTTCGCGGATAAAAGAAACCAATTCGTCCTCGTCTTTTATCGTATCTTCGTCCGTTGTCACAAAGTAACTCCGCTGAGCCTTACTACCGATCCCATCCAAAACCTAACTTCAAAAACCGTCAACCATCTCTGTGGTCCCGTCACTTCGGAACCTGTTTTACTGCCACGAAAATACTCTTCGTGGAATCCGTACCCACTTGCCCGATCGCCTGACCAACCCGGGATATCACTTTATGCCGAACATCCCCGGAGGCCTGTAACAACACCTGCCGCTTCTCGTCCTGTTGAACATATTCATTGACAAATTCGGTAATTTCCGTTGATTGCGTATCCGGATCCGATGAAAACACACGGGGCTGCGCAGATCCCGGAACCGGTGCAGAAACCACGACCAGATCCCCCTGTTTATGGACATTAATCACGATCGCCTTATCCGCCATCACCGGTTTATTTGCCACCGCGTTGGGCAAACTATCGGATGCAGGGGAGTCCATCTTTGATGCCACAATAAAAAAGATCAGCAGCAGAAAGGTAATATCAATCATCGGAGTGATATCCATTTCGGCATCTTCCCGCTCGCGTTTGGGAATCAAATCGTTGGAATCAGGGGTTTGGTTTAACATTACTTATTGGTCCAAAGTCGCATGCTATTTGAATTTGGGTTTTCCTTAATCGGATTGTTTTAGTCTTCCAGACTTTCCTTCAATGCCGGCAGGAACCGTGTCAGGCCAACCCCGACGAGATCTTCCATTTTACGTATTCGAATATTGATATATGCCAGCATGATCGTCAGTGGAATCGCAATCGCCAGACCACTGGCTGTAGTAATCAACGCGACCATAATATTACCTGCAAGGATCGATGGATCCACTTGATCTGCCGTGGCTAGTTTCCCAAATGCACCCATCATCCCGATCACCGTACCAAACAGCCCCACCATCGGTGCACTTTTGATCACGGTATTAATCAGGCTACAGCGGTTTTCCAGATCCGCCAGAATATCCCGCTGGAATCGATCTGCCAGTAGTTGCCTCACCTGAACATAACCCAGAGCACGATTCAAAACGGCCATAAAAATGAGTTGCGCCATGGCTCGTTTATCACGATCGCATATTTCAGCTACGCCATCAAAATCTCCCTCCAGTAAAGGCTCATGGACCACCTCAAGGAAATCGGTGAGTTGTTTTTCGCTACGAAAACGTTTCGCGCCAACTCGTCGCCATACCACGACCACCAGATACAGTCCCCACAGAGCAATGAACGCAAGGACGCCATAAATCGAATTTCCCACAAGATCAAAAATCTGACCCTGAATATCTGCTGCATCTCCAGCCTGTGCGAATAGTTGCATTGCTTACTTTCTCTCTAAATAATTCAAAAAAATGATTGGTATCTGCGCAACCCCTTTATTGTCGGGACGCAATTTTATATTCCTGTTTGGTTACATAAAACTCAAAGGATCCGCCACTGCCACGCACTTCAAACGTCGTGCGACGAACCTCATCCATCGTTTTGCCCGCGGCCTTCGCGGAGGCAAACTCAAGTTCAGTCAATTTGGTATTCAATACGATCGGGTAGACATGTGTGGGAAAACGTCCCTGGACGGTAATCCCGGCCTTAACACATAATTCACTCGTCCATAGCCGTGCATTCGCATCGGTCGGATCATACACGCCGCGTGCGTCCGCTTTTTCTCTGGAATAGGCCGTCGGAGCTGTATCTGAAAGATTTTGAGCGTAATCGAATGTTTTAACACCTCCGCCAAAGACCACACATTCAATTCCGAATGAATCCAAGATGCGCGCAAAGCTGTCAATATTGCGTGCCGTAATATTCACCCGCCAGCGATCACTGTAATCAGCACCCCCTCCGCCACCATCGCCTCCGGGGGAACGTTTATCACCCATCCCCGTTCCATAGCTACTGGAAGTGGCTCCGGTATTAAGGGCCACCAAAGCACCGGAAACGGATGTCACTAGATCCGTAACTGCCAGAAACGTCTCTTCAATTCGCGGCTCTGTAAAATCCTGAATTTCCTCCAAGCCCGGCGCTTCCACGTCTTCTTCATATCCCTTGGGATTATCTCCAGGCGGCTTGGGTTCCACCATAACTACGGGAATCGGCTCGATACGAATAATATCTATCGTGCTGAGCCACATAAGCAGTAGAATTCCAACGGCTAAACCCATCATCAAATTCAACGCGATCAGAAAGCTTGTCACACGATCGTAGTCACTGATCTTGATCAGATCCTCGAACTTCACTTCCCGTCTTGCCGACAGTTGAAGGGATTCAACAGTGCTCATTTTTCAATTCTTTCCTTTGTTCGCATGTCCGCTGGTAGGCAGATTAAATTCAGGGTGCTGCCGCGGTGGGTTGGATATCTTCCGGTTCCAACTCCGCTTCCGGACGAACTTGTAAATACCAATTCCGCCAGGCTTCGATCGCCTCTGCCTTTTCATCGGGTTCAAATTTATCTGGCAACCCAAATCCATTAAGACGCCGACTAATGAATCTAAGTGCATTGCGGGCTTCGATCGTTGCCGTAGTATCCGGATCAGACAATGCGTAGAGCAGGGTGGGCACAGCATCCAGGCCGCGCTCACGCGCGTACTGCCGAATGGCCAAACGACGTGCCTGAGGATTTCCCTCGGAAATCAGGATTTTCAGACGTTCCACCTGCGCCTGTCGTTCCTTTTCATCCTCGGATAATTCCAGTACGGCCGGAATCGCTTTCATATCCTTGAACTGCGGTGCATTGGGGTCCTCCAGCATACTCAAAATCGTGTCGATATCTCCTCCAAGTTGACTCGTGACAATCTTCCCGTCAACAATCTTTGCATTGGCCGCATCCTCAGGTAATTCGCCCAGCGAAACAAAGGTCGTATCGCGAGCTAAATTCAGTACGCTTTTCAAGGTACTCCGCATGAGAAAAAACATAGCAAAACAGGTATCCATGGCCGGGCCACCCGTCTGAATGCCAAAGGCAAATGCTCCGTCTTCCCGCTGCTTGCCGGCCAAATAATTCGTGCCGGTTACGTACCAGCCTGGAGCATCGTTAAAGGGTACTTTATCCGCAAGCTCTTTAAATGTCTGATAGCGTTCATACGTATACAGGAAATAGAATGGCCAACGCGGCGAGTCTTCTCGCAGGAATGCATTAAAGTTTGAGTTAAACCACTGATCACCTACCGAAATCGCTCCCCGTAACGGCGGTTCCGGGACGATATCCGTAAGTGGAACCAGATTCTCCGCATCTGTTTTCTTGACCTTCAATGCACTGTTTACATTTTGATTCTTCTTAGGGGGTTCGGGTTGTTGATTGACGAATTGAAGCAACCCGGCCGTGATGTACAGACTGCCAAGCCCACAAGCTGCATCCGAATGGGCGCCGACATAATTCGTGCCACCCAACTCATTTTTCGCCTGCGATGCCCGCCGATATTGACCAATTCCCGGGTCATTGACTCCCTTGTATCCCCATGCCCCACTAATATCCTGTGTTCGGATCAACCAATTGCACGCTTCGGCAATCGACTCTGTCTTAACCGTAAAACCTCGATTTTTTGCAGTCCACAAAGCCAATACGCAAAACTGGCTTACCGAGGTATCTCCAATCTCTTCCTGTGGATAACCCCAGGAACCGTTTTCTTTCTGTCCATCTTCAATCGTTTTCAGTAGCGAAGCTATTTGGGGGCGATAGCCGTCCGGATCCACTTCCAACAACAGAATGGCGGCGACGCCAGCTTCATAGTATTTCTTTTCACCCGTGAAACTCGGGTCAGATACCATTTTGGCTATGTTCACGGCGTTGTCTTTGGCAATGACCACTTTCGGGTGATTCTTGCCACCTGCAACTCCATAAACATCGTGGTACTTATAAATAGCAAGTCCTACAATGACCGGTCCACCCGCCGTTTTCATCTGATTCTGGCCGGTAAGGTCACCTTCGAGAAAACCGATTCCTTTCTCCACAATGGCACGTACCCTTGGCGACTTGGGACCCTGGGATACCACCCAAGAACAGGGAAGCAGCATGCTTATAACGACCGCCACGATCAGGATGTTACGTGTGCTCATCTGGGCTAACTTTCTACGGAGTTTTTCGACTCGATCAGGGATAGGAAAAGTCGTGAATCAGGAGAAGTAATCATCAGGCATGATAGTTATGCAATCACGCACACAGGTCAATAAAATATTAGACACTAGACATATATTGTCAATCAAGGTAACCACGATAATAATCAGCGACGGATTTTTATCACCGTCG
>JAYZPA010000183.1:0-21123 GCA_036150515.1 Planctomycetota bacterium | reverse complement strand
CATTTGAGTCGTTTGACGAACAACAGATGGCAGAAGCGATTGCGGGGGCGATTAACGGTGATTCGTCGCTCGAAGGCGTCTCTGCGGTTCCGAGAACGGATTCCGTGGTCGTCAACGGCGCGTTCTCGGTGTCCGGCATTCGTATTTCACTGGTAAGCGGGATTGAGGACTATGCCGGAAACGCCCTTTATCCGAATCAGGCGGCAGGTGACACGTCGTTTGTAATCAATCTGGAGCCCGCAACGGATTGGGGCGACGCTCCGGGGAACTATCCGACAACGGCCGTGCAAAACGGGGCTAATCATCTGGTGGCTGACGGATTCTATCTGGGGTCTTCGGTTGATACGGAGGCCGACGGCCAACCGGACGAGTCCTACCAGGGTGATGACGACAACCGTACCCCGGATGACGAAGACGGCCTGATTAATATCAATGACGATGAACTGAAAAACCTGCAACCCGGGGGCATTTATAAACTTGAGGTTGTGGTCCAAGGAATTGGCCCGGCACGTCCAGGTTTTCTGGATGCCTGGATCGATTTTGATCACGACGAATCGTGGGATGGATTCACCGGGGACCATCCTACGGAAATTGATCCCGTAACCGAGCAACCCGTTCAGGTCTTTGTTTCAGAAAAACTAGTATTTTATAGTACGGAAGAAGATGTACCACCCATCGAGGACGCAACCGCCGACGATGAGGGTAATGTTACATTGGTCAACGGTGTTAACGACCTCTATTTCCGCGTTCCACCGCAAGCAAATAGTAGTTGTCCCTCGTTGAGAATCCGTCTTAGCAGTGAAGGCAATTTACTTCCAACAGGGCAAGCCGGCGACGGCGAGGTCGAAGATTATGAGTTGTTTACGCAATCCAGCAGTTGGCATAATGTGACGATTTCCGAGGACGTCAACCAAGATGGTTTCGTATCGCCGATTGATGCTCTGTTGGTCATCAATTTCCTTGAGGATCGCACCGGGATTGGTAAGGAATTTCCTAACGGGCAACTGTTAACGCCTCCGGATCCGGGCGATCCAAACGCAGACCCACCGATTCCTGCGGATCCATTGGTTGACGTCAATGACGACGGATTCGTTGCTCCGATTGATGCGCTACGTGTAGTCAACTTTATTAATGCCGCTAATGGTGGCAGCGAAGGTGAAGGTGAAGGCGAGTCTATGCTGGAACTGGGCACTTCGCGTGTGACGATTACGTCCGCATCCGTGGTGGCACCTGTTGTACAAACAAATGCCCCCGAAATGCTTGTTCCGGAACGTGTTCGGGAGTCGCAATTTGCGGATCTTGATATTGATCGGGGTTCCCCATTGGATGATTTATTGAGAGATATCGGGGACGAAGTTACGGACGCTCATGACGCGGATGAGGGTCATGACGAGTTTTTTGCCTCGGTTCGCTACTAAATTGCGATTGAAAGAACCAAAAGCTTGCCTGTATTCTTAGTGGTTCCTACTATGGGAGTAGGGGTCACCAGGATAATAAAAGGCGAATCCAAAAGGATGCAATTCAAGCAGCGTAAGCGTTCTGCAAAGGCCGTCCGTCATCATCGCGGGAAAGCTGCGCGCCGTCTGAGATTTGAGTCACTGGAACCCCGTATTGTACTCAGCGGTATTCCATGGGGATCCATGCAACAGGATACGGGGGAATTTCTGCTGGGGAGTGTTACGGCGACCGTTGTTTTGATGGAATCCACAGGTTCCGCCAGCACGGAAAATTGGGATGCCTCCCTAATCGCTGGAGTTAAGGCAAAGGTTGAAGAGGCACTGACATGGTGGCAGGACCTGCTAGAGGCTCAACAGAGCGTCCACAGCCTGACATTTGAAATTGACTATCAGTATGCGGACAATCCGGTGGAGACCACGCTAGAGCCCATTAGCGAGAGGAGTAATCTCTATACGACGTGGGTTGATGAATTTTTGACTCAGGCCGGTGCGAATACTGCAGACGGCCTGTCGGCGGACATGCGGAAGTTCAACGACAGCCAGCGAATCGCTCATGATACCAACTGGGGATTTACTATTTTTGTTGTGAATGATGAGTTGGATGCGGACGGCATGTTTGCCGAGGGCGGGAGTTTTCGGCGCGCATTTGCATTTTCCGGTGGTCGCTATATTATCGTTCCGGCAGGACGTCCGGCCTCGTCGACTGCGCATGAAATGGGGCACATTTTTTGGGCCCGCGACGAGTATTCGGGCGCCGGTAGTTATCTTCAGAAAAGGGGATACTACAACTCCCAGAACCTGAACGCTGCTGACAATCCTGGAGCGGGCTTTGTACAGCAGGACAGTATTATGGCTTCGGGGACGTTATTGAGTAACGCTTACACAAATCTGACCAGTAGTGATTCATCATTGAAGATGTTGGGTTGGCAGGATAGCGATGGCGATGGCGTGTTTGATGTACTGGATGTTCCCCATGTGTTGACGGGGACAGGTTTTGTTGATCCGGCGGATGGCGAATTTAAATTCCATGGTGCGGCGCGTGTGGGGACTCTGATCAATGCAAATAGCAGCGGATTTCAAAGTGATATGACGATTAATCAGCTTGACAGGGTTGAATACCGATTTGACCAGGGAGCGTGGGTCCTAGCGAGTAGTCCAGGTGGATACCAGAGTAACCTTGATATTCAGTTTGCCGTACCGGCGGGCGTCTCGCAGATTGAATTACGTAGTCGCTCGGTGGATGCAATAACCGGGCTTACGGTGGCGGAATCCGAAACGCTGACGTTTGGGGTCGACCAGCGAACGATCGCGGTGGAATCCGGAATTGCCGGCTATGTTTGGGTCGATGCGGACAACAGCGGCAGTTGGGATCAGGGAGAGGCGGGTTTGAGTGAAATTGATGTATCCCTGGTGGACTCCAACGGGGATTCCATATCGTTGCAGACAACGGCGGATGCCGACGGTTTTATAGATTCGGTTGTTCTGAATGACCGATTTTCCGGTTTGACGTTGTCGGCGGTGGGGACCCATGTGGTGAATTCAGATATTTTTTCGCGACAAAGAAATGACAGTTCGACCGGGGATCGGGTATTTGCAAATTTCAATTCGGCCACGAGTTCGGTGGCGAGTACGTGGGGAACCAGCACTCGTACTTTGAAAATCGATTTTGACGCTCCGGTTAGTACCGTTAGTATTGATGCGGTTGCCGACACCAATGGAGATGTGGGTCGGCTGGAGGTGTACAGTGCCAGCGGTCAATTGCTGGATCGTTATACGACGGAGGTATTGAGTGACAGTTCTGTTGAAACGATGACGTTGTCGCGTGGAGCGGGAGACATTGCTTATGCGATTGCCCGTGCTCACTATGACACGGAATTGCATTTGGATCATTTGGTCGTGGGTCCTTCCAGCACGGTGACCACGGACAGTTTGGGAGTATTTCAATTTGGTGCATTAGTCACAGGTGACTACAACGTGCAAATGCAGGGTCGCAACGGATGGGAGGCTTCGACCCCCATTCAAGTTGCTCGTACTGTGTCGTCGGCGTCGGCTATAAGTGACCTGCAATTCGGTCTGGTTGCCCCGCCCTGGCATCATTTGTCGGTACCGGAGGACGTGGACAACAACGGCCATATTGTTCCACTGGATGCTTTGGTAATTGTCAACGATCTGAATAACCGTGGCGCACGATCGTTACCCGTACCCTCGTTGGAGGAGTCCCCTCCCCCGTTCTACGATGTCAGCGGAGATGGCTGGATAACCAGTTTGGATGCTCTGCAAGTGATCAACTGGCTCAATGCGAACATGGCGGGTGAATCCGAGGGTCTTGATAGTTACGGGGGTTTGGAATATTTGCATCCATCCACGTCAACACAGCCGGAGAAAACACAGATCCTATCTGAATTGGCCGTAGGCGATTCAGATACGGGTGATCCAGGTGTATTGACAGAAAACCAGATTGAGTTTCAGGTGATAGATGACTACTATTCAAAACCACAGGACTACACACTTGCATTGTGGATCACGGGCGAAGAGATGGAAAATGCAGAATCGGAGCCATTTGAATTAATCGACCCAGAATCGCCAAAGTAGGAAAATACAAGGGATGAGTACCGAGTTGTCTAACACCAACGCCTCGCCTGATTCAACCGTGGCAACCTCCATAGGTGAGCCGGGTGATTTGCGGTTAAAGTCATCGACGGCATCGAGGATGGCGTCGGTTCGCAGTGGCCTGATGGGTTTCCGTATGGAACAGTGGAAGAGCCTGCTGCCCCTGGTAAACGAACATGAAACGGGCTATGCAGAGTTGAGTAACCGTGAAATTCGCAAGGCCAGTCTGGCGTTACGTTTCCGAGCGCGGAGTGGAGAATCTTTATCCAAAATCTTGCCGGAGGCTTACGCACTGGTTCGGGTTGCTGCGGTACGTTTTTTGGGGATGCGTCATTATGATGTGCAGATCTTGGGAGGCATGGCATTGTTCTATGGTGCGATTGCTGAAATGGAGACGGGGGAAGGAAAAACGCTTACAGCGACGCTTCCGACTTATTTGCATGCTCTGATGGGACGAGGAACGCATGTGGCGACCGTTAATGACTATCTGGCCGCGCGGGACGCCGAATGGATGAGACCGGTATATGACGCACTGGGGCTCACCGTGGGCGTTGTGCTGTCTGATGATAGTCGGGATGCACGACGTGAGGGTTACCATTGTGATATCACGTACGGCACATCCAAGGAATTTGGATTCGATTTTATGCGGGATCGATTATTGTTGCGCCGGATGGGTCGCGAAATGGATGGATTTCTGGGAAGCGGAAGCAGCCAACGATGGGATGATTCCGGCGACATGCCGGTACAACGCGAGGCATATTTTGCGTTATTGGACGAGGCTGACAGTATTTTGATTGATGATGCACGTACACCGCTTATTATCGGTTCCCTGGGTGAAGAAGCCCGCGAGCAGATCGTTGCTACTTACCAGTGGGCGGCAGAAAATGCGAGCCACTTTATCGATGAAGATGATTATGAGTTCGATCATGAAAAACGCTCGGTAGAACTCACGTTTGACGGTCGTCAACGAGTACGTGCGATTGAAAAACCGACCCTGGTTTCGGATATGGGATTAGTGGACTTGTACGAGTACACCGAACGGGCGATCAAAGTTGCACGGGAATTCTTTTTGGATAAGCAATATGTAATTCGTGACGGTGAAATTGTTATCGTGGATGAGTCGACGGGTCGAATCGCCGAGGGGCGTAAATGGCGTGATGGTATTCATCAGGCAATCGAAGCAAAAGAAAGGGTGGAAGTGACGGTACCCACCGGACAGGCGGCGAGGATCACGGTACAGGACTTACTTTTGCGGTATCGTCATTTGGCAGGAATGACCGGAACGGCACGTAGTGCATCTCGTGAATTTCGAAAAGTATACAAGTTGAATGTTGTGAAGATCCCGACCAATCGCCCCGGACAGCGTCAACAATGGAAGGATTTGGTTTTTGGAAGTGAAGATGCCAAATGGAATGCCATTGTTGAAGAGGTACAGATGGTACATCAACAGGGGCGACCTATTTTGATCGGGACAAGGTCGATTGATAAAAGCCATCTGTTGTCAGAAAAGTTAAAAAACATCCGAATCGAACATGAAGTATTAAATGCCAATGAGGTGCAGCGAGAAGCAGAGATCGTGGAACGTGCAGGCGGTGCCGGACGGGTCACGGTGGCGACGAACATGGCGGGTCGAGGAACGGATATTAAATTGGGAGATGGTGTGGCGGAGAACGGCGGCCTGCATGTCATTTGTACGGAATTGCATGACTCCGCTCGGATCGACCGACAGCTTATTGGACGCTGCGCGCGGCAGGGGGATCCGGGAACCTATCGACAATTCATGTCGCTGGGTGATGATATTCTTAAAGAAGCTCATGGAAAATCAAAAAGTGATTCTTATAAAGAGACGGGTTTGGAACTCAGCGGTCCGGTGAATCAGTTCGGATCGGTATTGCGGCGGGCTCAGGCGAAAGTGGAGAAGAAACACTTCCGTGATCGGACCGTCATGTTGCACCATGAGAAAGACCGTAAAAAACTACAGCGGGAGATTGGGCAGGATCCGTATTTGGATTCGGCGGATTAGGGATACCGGTAGCAGGATGGCAATCGGTTGGGAGAATGACAATCGTAGGGATTATGCGGCTGTGACATCCAACTCTCAGCGTTTGTTTCTCCGCTTGCAGGCCTTACTGGAATTAAGTTACATTCTGGTGTTTATAGTAGGTTATTCAGAAATCAATGAGAGTATTTATTGATTTGGGTTGAGAGAGTTCGAGTGTAGTCAGGGAAATCAATGTCATCCGAAACCAGTCAACAGGCGGTTGAACAGACCAAACAGCAGATACGTGGCTTGGTCAGCGAAATCGCTCAACTTTCCAAAAGCGAGCTCGACCCGGACGAATTCTATGCTGCCTTTATGCAAAAGATCGTTTCGGCCTTAGCCGCATCGGGTGGAGCTGTTTGGTCGATCAGTGAGGATGGTGCAGCGACGGTTGAGTATCAGATTAACATTGAAAGTAATTTACTGGACGACGATTCGGATGACGCTGCACGCCATGGAAAACTGCTGCATTATATTGCCCATTCCGAAGAACCTCAGTTGATTCCGCCGAATTCGGGATTTGGTGATGATGGATCGATTGGAAATCCAACTCCCCATCTGCTCGTTCTTGCTCCACTTCAGGGGAATGACCGAGTTGAGGGTGTGGTCGAGGTTTTTCAGCGACCCAAGTCACAACCGGCTACGCAGCGGGGTTATCTGCGATTTCTGGTTCAGATGTGCGAATTGGCATCGGAGTGGGTCAAAGGACAGAAGTTAAAACATTTCAGCGATCGGCATTCACTGTGGGCTCAGGCAGATCAGTTTAGCCGCACGGCTCATCACAATCTGGATTTACGTGAAACGGTCTATTCGATTGCCAACGAAGGTCGTCGGATGATAGGTTGTGACCGCGTTAGTGTTGCCATTCGACGTGGTCAGAAATGTCGCGTGGAAGCGGTTAGTGGACAGGATACCGTGGAGAATCGCAGTAATGCCGTGACGTTATTAGGAAAGCTTGCAACACGGGTGATGCGCAGTGGCGAACCGTTATGGTACGAAGGGGACACCGAGGACCTGCCGCCTCAGATTGAAGAGGTGCTGGACGAATATGTCGACGAATCCTACACGAGGACCCTTACCGTTCTACCCCTGAAACGCCCGGAAACCCGTGCTGAGGCTGCGCAGGATCCGTCCGAACGCGACCCAACCGAAGGCTCAAAGAAAGAAGAGTTCATCGGCGCGCTAATTGTAGAACAAATTGAAACGAATCTTCCTCGCAATGTGTTGGATCCTCGTGTTGACTTGGTTTATGAACACAGTTGTCGAGCTGTGGCAAATAGCCTTGAGCACAACAATCTGTTTATGATGCCGATCTGGCGGGCGATCGGGCGCGCGGCATGGATCATCCGGGTTCGTGCTTTACACAAGTCCATTTTGATCGCCAGTATCGTGATTGCGCTATTGATGGTATTTACATTGATTCCCGTCGACTTTTCTGTCGAAAGTGAGGGAGTCATTCGACCTGTGGATCGCCACGATGTTTTTGTTACGGCCAACGGCATCGTAAATCAAGTCCATGTTAATGATCAGCAATTGGTGAAAAGAGACGAGTTGTTGATGGTTTTGGAGGACCCGGATCTGCAAATTGAGAAGCAGCGGGTGGAAGGACAGCGTGAAGAAACAAAGAAACAACTCAGCAATGCGCGACGGGCTCAGTTTCAGGAGGGACTAAGTCCCGCGGATAAAATACGTGTTTCCGGACAGGTTCAGCAACTTACGTTGCGCCTATCGACGTTGCAGGCTGAGTTAGATGTCATCACGCAAAAAGAAGGCTTGTTGGAGATTCGCAGTCCGGCGGATGGTCAGGTGGTATTGCAATGGGATGTTGAAAAAACGCTGCTGCACCGTCCCGTCGCCGTGGGGCAAATTGTGATGACGGTACTGGAAACCGACGGAGATCATCAGTGGGAGATTGAGCTGGCTATGCCGGAGCGTCGCTTTGGGAGCATTGCTGATTATTTACAGAAACAAGAAGGATCGGAGAAACTGCAGGTCGAGTACGTTCTGGCGATGAATCCGGAGCAGGTTTTCGACGGCACGGTAAAACGAATACGACAGACGACTCAAAGTGCAGGTGAAGATGGTCCCGTCGTCATGATCCTCGTAGAAGTGGATCATGATGAATTACGAGGTAAGCTGGACGGCGAATTGCGCCCGGGAACGACCGTTACCGGGGACGTTCATTGTGGTACATCTTCGTTGGGTTACTCGTGGTTTCATGAGGCCATTCAGTGGGTACAGTATCATTTGCTGTTTTAGTGGTTGAGCAAGTCCGTCGTCGGTTGCTGCGTTAAGACAACGGAAGAGAGTAATAATGAGTAAGAAAACCTATATGTTTGTGGCCAGAGAATTTGAGGAGTAGTCATGCGTACAAGTGTGATGAGGTGGATATTTGGGTTGACGTTGATGATCCTGATGGGACAAGTTGCGTTTACCCAACCACCCCGGGAAGAAACTGCTGGAGTGTTTGTTATTGCTGATTGCAATGTTTCTCTGGTCGAAGAAGTTGAAGTTGCTGCGCAGCTGCCCGGTCTGTTGACTGCCATGGGGGTTCGTGAGGGGGCATCGGTCAAGAAAAATGACCTGCTGGCACAAATTGACGATGCGGATGCACGTGTCCGGCGTGAGGAAGTGGAATTGCAGTTGAAGGTATCTAAGAAAGAGGCGAGTAATGATATCAACGTCAAAGCAGCGATTGCCTCTGCCGATGTCGCCGATGCGGAATTGAAAGAATCTCAGGCTGTAAACACCGAGTCCCCCGGGGCGGTGCCGCAAACGCAAATACGACGGGAAATGTTGACCGTAGAGCGAGCACGACTCCAGGTGGATGTTGCCAGGCTGGAGCTTGAAGTTGCCGGACTGACCTCGGATGTGCGGCAGGCACAGCTGAACAGGGCAGATCTCGATGTGGATCGGCGGAAGGTAAATTCGCCTCTCGATGGTGAAGTGGAAAGAAGGTATAAGGATGTCGGCGAATGGGTGCAAGTCGGTGATCCCATTTTCCAGGTGGTCCGAATGGATCGTTTGCGAATTGAGGGATTTGTTACCATTCAGCAGCAATTACCACAATTGTTAATGGGCCGTCCCGTCACGGTGACTTATACGATTGTTGATCCGACCGGTGGACAGCCGGAGAAAAAGGTCTTTACCTTCTCCGGAAAAATACAGTTTGTCAGTAACAAAGTGGAAGCCGGGGGCGAGTACAAAGTATGGGCAGAAGTTGAAAATCAACAGTACAAGGGCCAGTGGATTCTACGTCCCGGCGTCACGCTGGATATGAGCGTCGGGGTGGTGCCAGCGAATCGTGACTGAATGAACCGTAGAGTCTAAATGAAGGGGGACAATTGTGGTTTCACTTGCGGATAGCCTTGTAAGTAGTACAAGTCGCCCTGTGTCTCTGCGGATGCGCCCGGATCTGTCCGTTAAGCGACAACAGTATCAAGGTCGATCGTTCTGGGTGGTGAAAGAACCGATCGGGCTTAATTATTATCGCTTCCATGACGAGGAATTTTCGATTCTCAATATGATGGATGGTCATACGAGCCTCGATTTCATGAAGGAGGAATTTGAACGCGAATTCGCGCCTCAGAAAGTAACCTTTCAGGATCTCCAGCATTTTATTGGCCAGCTTCATCGAAGTGGTTTAGTCATTTCGGAAGCACCGGGTCAGGGTCGACAACTGCGACACCGACGCGATACGAAAAAACGCAAAGAGTTGATGGGGAAATTTACCAATGTCTTTGCATTGCGCTGGCGGGGGATTGATCCGGAACGAATTCTAAACCGTCTTTATCCCTACACCGGATGGTTTTTCTCCTGGATTACTGTCTGTTGCGTACTTACGTTGGCTGTTTCAGCACTAACTTTGGTGGCCGTTCAATTTGATGTATTTCAGTCTAAGATGCCGACATTTCATCAGTTTTTTGCGGCGCATAACTGGATCTACCTGGGTGTTTCCATGGGCGTGGTCAAGATTCTGCATGAATTTGGCCATGGGTTAACCTGTAAACGTTATGGCGGTGAATGCCACGAAATGGGGTTCATGCTATTGGTGTTTACTCCTGCGCTGTACTGCAACGTTTCCGACTCTTGGATGTTGCCTAATAAGTGGCATCGGATTTTTATTGGTGCGGGCGGGATGTATGTGGAAATGTGCATCGCATCGATTTCAACGTTCGTATGGTGGTTCAGTCAACCTGGTTTACTGAATCAACTGGCTTTGAGTTTGATGTTTGTCTGTAGTGTGAGCACGTTGATGTTTAACGGAAATCCGTTATTGCGATTTGATGGCTACTATATTTTGATGGATTTAATAGAGATTCCTAATTTGCGTCAGAAATCGACTGAGGTTTTGAAGCGATTTGTGGTTGGATTGTGTTTGGGGATTGAACAGCCGGAAAGTCCATTTTTGCCAAAACGAAATCATTTCTTTTTCGGTCTGTACACGGTTGCGGCGGTGATTTATCGCTGGCTTATCGTATTTTCTATTTTCATGTTTTTGAATCAGGTATTAGAGCCCTACGGGCTCAAGATATTAGGCCAGTTGATGGGTGCGATGGGGGTCTTTGGGCTCGTCGTTCAACCTGCCTGGCAAATGGGTAAGTTCTTTTACACACCAGGAAGGATGCATAAAGTGAAGAAGCATCGAGTAGCGGCAACCCTTGCGGTCGTGGCTGGATTTGTCGGAGTCATTTGTTTTGTCCCGTTTGAGTATCACATTGATTGTGCGGTGCGGATGGTCCCCAGGGAGTATGCGATGACGCAAACGGTTGGTGGAGTGGATTATTCCAATCGGATTTCCGCGACGGTATTTGCTCAGGCAAATGGTCGTATGGTCGACGTCTTCGTAAAGCCGGGTAGTTGGGTTGAAAAAGATGACCTGATTGCCAGAATCGTCAATGAAGATATGGATATCCTGTTGATTCAAATCAATGGCGCGCTGGCGGAAGCCCGGGCACGACAGCAAATCCTCAAAAAGCAACGGGGCGTGGATCCCCAGGCACCCGAAGAGTTAGTCGAAATACGGGAGACAATCGAGTCGCTGGAGAACCAGCGTGTCAAACAGCTATCGAAGAGAGATTTGATGCAGGTGAGAGCATCGATTGCCGGTGTGGTACTGCCCGCCCCACATAAGGCGAGTGGTGGTGGTGGGGACGGACGGCTGCCAACCTGGTCGGGATATTTACTGGACGAGGAAAATCGGGGAGCGGTCGTCGCGCCTGATGACCCAATCTGTATTATTGCGGCCCCGCGGGAAGCGGAATTAGAATCTGCCAGAAATAACGAGGGAGTGGGGGCGATGACAGCGGCACGTGTACAAATGGATGCAGAACTGGTGGTGGACCAGGCGGATATTGAACTGATCAAACAGGGGAATTTGGTGGAAATCTGTCTGGAGCTTGCTCCTGCGACCGTCTACGAAACAGCGATACGTGATATCTCTTTTACCAATCTTGTCGAAAGCCCTGCGAATCTTACCAGTCAGTCCGGAGGTCAGTTGGGAACGGTGATGGATGCGTCGGGTCGTGCCCGTCCGGTCAGTACGAGTTATTATGCGCGAGCACCGATGGAGGTTTCTCCGGGACTTCTTTATCAAGTCGATTTGCGGGGACGGGCAAAAATCTATCCCAATCAAAAACGATCATTGGGGTGGCGCTTATATCGCTATGCCGCACGTACATTCCACTTTCAAATGTAGATTGTGTTTGTATTGTTTCCCGGTTGAACTGAATGAGCAGTTTGTGTATAAACGTCAGATTAGAACAATCAGAGAGGAATCCCTCTTGTTATTTTGGAGCAAATAATGGCTAAACAAAAAGACGATACGGACGAGACCCCCGAAGATGAGACCACCACAGTAGGTGAATCAGATTCGGTAGAAACCGGAGATGGGGATGCCGGGGACGATAACTCGGATGAGCAGGCAGCTTCATCGGAACAGGCGCCTGCACAACAACAGCGTGTTGCCGTTCAAGTGGATGACACAAGTGCACAATGCAATTATGCCAATTTCTGTCGGGTGACCGGGTCGCCTGAAGAACTCATTGTCGATTTTGCACTCAATCCACAACCGATGGGAGTCCCAGCCGAACCCATACAAATTAAGCAGCGTACCGTGATGAATTATTACACCGCGAAACGCCTGCAAGCCGCACTGCAAATGTCTGTGCAACGGCATGAAGCGGTTTTTGGAGTTCTGGAAACAGATATCAGTAAACGCGTTAACCAACAATAATCAAAGGTTCGCAGCGTAACTGTTTAGTTACGCGGATACATTGTAATTTCCATTATAAAGCCACTGCTCGGCCGCAAAGGTGCAGAGCAGTGGCTTTTTTGTTGAATCTCCCCTGCCACCATGGTATGCGTCGGACGGAAGATCGGATGATCATCTGGAATTCAAATATACGAATTCAATCGGCGATCCATTTCTCCGCTGCGACGGCCGATGTCATACTGTTGCATGCTCTCTCTTAAACGGACAGGGTCGTAAGGCCAGTGTTGCTTCGTTTCAAAAGCATCCAGCAGGTGGGCCAGGTGTTGTGCAAGTTCGACTGGTGAAGACGAGAAAAAATGGCATTGCCTTTCGGGATGGGAATCCAGTTGCAGTACTTCCGGATAGGCCAGGCTTTGAGGCAGGACAGGAAAACATCCGCATCCAATAGCCTCGACCGCGGTGATGCCAAAAAACTCATGAATCGCCGTGGAAACAAAGAAATCGGATTCTGAAAGAGACTTCCAGTAGTCATTACGAGAGGGTTGAAATCCCCAGCGGTGAATGATGTCGGTAAATTCTTTCCGTGCCTGTGCAAACACGGGGGGGCTATGGTCAAAGGATTCCCCAATAACACTGATACGAAAACCCCTCCCCTGCCCCTGAAGGATACGAATGGCGTCGAAAAACAGTTGGGGATTTTTGTCAAATTCCCAGCGTGCAGCCCAGCAAATCAAAGGCAGGTCACTGCTTGGATTGCGGTCGAGGTTGGTTAATTCGACCGGGGGATAGTGTACTTCGCTTTTGGGGGAAATGGTTGCAACGAGATGGTTTGGCTGATGGTCCGGCATGCGACTCAGAAAGGCGCCGACATTTTCCAGAAATTCGTTTTTATTGAAGTGGGAATTCCACCAGACATGGTCTGCAGCGATGGCGGACATAAAATTGGTGAAGACAAAATGGTGATCCCACTCCCGAGGAGTTTGTGATGGATAGGTGAGTTGATTTTCGTGAAAATAGAGTACCGTGGGTAAGGTCGCAAACAGTGCCGGATGCAGACCTTTCAGTTCGACCAGATTAAGCATGTCCGAACAAAAAACAAGGTCCCATGACTTGCCTGTTTTCATGCGCTGTTGTATCTGTTCGGATGCATGGATTGCCGCATGCCGCATCCTCCATTTCCAGCTATGAGGCGGAAGTGAAATAATATCCCAGTGGTGTCGGCTATGCCGGATCCAGCCGTCGAGAAAGGCTTGATGGCTGCCACCGTAGTACGGTTCAATTGCAAGAACTCGTAGCGGTTTAGATTCCGGGGTCAATGCACATGTCCATCGTGTTCCATGTGTTCAAATTCGCCTGTGAATGGCACGTCATCTATCAAAATGATGACTTGTGCAGTCACTCCGTGTCCAACCAATTCCAGTTGCTGTAATAATACGGGATTAACGATTTGAAATTGATGGTGTGAATCTGCAGCCTGATCGATCGACGGAATGTCGGTGGATGTCAGTTCCTCTTTGACGGTCGTTTTGATCGTGATCTTGCTTGCCGATGTGGTGACATCGGCTTTCGCGTGATCATCCAGCAAGAAGAAGGTTAGTTTTCCTGAATCGTCGTGCAACCATTCCAGATGAAAAGCCTCTTCACCCAACGCAAGAATATGGCCGCCGTGAGGACCTTCCGCCGAATGGTCATGGGAGTGCTGATGGCTATCGCTGTGATCACTCGAAGATGTCGATGCAGGGGGATTTGATTGGTGGGTATCCGCAGGACATCCAGCAAACAGAATGATGAGCGGGAGTAAACAAATTCTGCAATGTTTCATGACGGACTTTCTCGTATAAATGGAGTGAAATCGGATGCCTGGCAATTCAGGCTGACAGCATGTTGATTCTGCTACTATACGATACCATGGAAGATTGAGTTCGACATTACTTTTTGAGAACCGTTTCCCGCTGATAGTAATGGTGGTTATGCGATGAGCCCGCGTTTTAAGGTTATTGTGCTGCGGTTTGGGCGTTAGCAACTCAGGACTCTAAAAATCAACCATATACCGAATTCCCAGAATGCCATAGGACGATTTTGCTGCTGTTCTGGGAAGCCACAGGTTTGCTGGTTCCGGGAAAGGTTAACCCGATTTTCCATATTCAATCGGTAGGCTAATGCATGGCCTAAAAGTCAACCATGAAGCGAGTGCCAATGATGTCGTAGCGACCGTTCGTGTTTTCGTTAGTTGTAATATCACCCGTGATATAATTTAGCTGCATGCGTGCATTGGCATTCCAGTACCAGTTTAGGCCGATGGTCAGGGCATCGCCCCGTAGGCCGTGGATGTCAGCCCCTGGTTGTGCAGCAGCTGCATGAGCAAGATTCATGACATCACTGTAGTCCGCCCATGACCAACGTACTGCCACTTGCCATGCACCCATGCCCTGTTTAGACTTGTCGCCCGCGGTGCGAACGAATGGGCTAGAAGGCCTGATTCGATCAAGTACACCACCGCTTCGCTTCCAGGGCATGTAATCGTCTGTGAGGAAGTACGCTGCGTAAACATAACCACCATGAAGGTGTGCTGTTTCGCCACCATCGGTGTGCATCCACAGATTTTGGAATTCCGCAACGATCTGGAGTGGTCCCTTATTATGAGCCCATTCAAGAGCGAAGATTTCATAGTTATTCGCATCATCTATTTTGCCGGAGTTGAGCCAGCGACTGTTGTGACGAGCTTCACCACGTTGTTGGAACCGGGTTTCAGAAGAACCACCATCAACGGCGGCAGTGGTTCCTGAGACAGCCCAGTGAGCATAATCTCGTCCATCGTCTGCCCAACGATAAGTCTTAGCAAGACGGCCTGCGAATTCAAGCTGAACGTGATCGTTCTTATGTTGACCTGAATTTTGCATCAGATGAGTGTTGTAAACACCATATCGCCAGTTGTAGGCTTGGTCGTCAGATGTGTTGTATGCGACTAACCCGAAACGACGTGCATCCGCATTGAAGGATTCGATAACAAACGGTCGTTCCAGAAATACGTTGTAACGACTACTGTTCAGGTGATCTAACCCGTATGGTCGTTTTTGGTTGCCAAGAAGAAGCGTGCCAATCTTCGGGAGGTTTCTCCATCCCAGGTAAACGTCACGGAATTCTGACTTATTACCGCCAGCAAATTCCATTTCAATTTTGTAGTTCATGTTAGGAGTAATATCACCCTTAACACCAAACCGTATACGCCGGAAACCGATGCGGTCCTGCGGGCCATCGGGATCGCCTTCAAGATCAGCGATAACCTGATCGGAGCCTGGGATCCCCCAGTAGTCCGCATGAATACGTCCATTAAGGTTTATGCTGTTACGCGAGGTGCCATTATCGACCTTACCGTTCATTAGTTCGTGAAGCTTGGCAATCTCAGCGGCTTGTGAATCGAGCTGGGCTTGAACATCCCCCGTGTTCATTTCATTGGTAACAAGATGAATTCTTCCGGTCCACCTTTGCGTGGCGGATGCGTTCGGTCTATCAGAACGCGATTTTCCCAGAAGGGCTTTTTCTTCTAGTGTGGCGAGCCGTTTCAAAATGGCATTTTGGTGATTCTGACCAACAGCAAGGGTTGGGGGTAGTAAAGTCGGCTTGAACTGTGGTGCTGCGTTGCCCGTTGGTATTGAGGTTGTTTCGTTGGCGTTTGTAAAACAGGAGGTGTAGAGAAAGAGTAGGAATGTGAATATAAATGAACCGGTGCGACGCATCTTGTGAATCCCTGCATGATTTTTAGTGATCGCCGTTCATAAACCATGGGAGTGATTTATGAAAAGCTCCAATGGTCACGGGCATGAATGCCCGTCCTGTTGACACTTGTATATACAGTTATTCGGTTTATTTGCTTTGTCAGGTATGCGATAAATTTGAGTTTTAGGCGGTATTTACCCAAAATGTGTTATCTAGCGTTGTTCTGGTGCCCGGTCTGCATTTGGCTTGAAAGTCCTTTACAAAATGTGCACCGTTGTCTTTCAGCGATGCCCTAAATTGCGGTTGTGAGATTTGACTGATAACTCTATTATTTGGCCGTATTAGTGCTAGTCAGACTTTGACTTGGTGCGGGTACGGTTTGGCAGTTTAGGACATTCATTTTCAGGTGTTGGGTTGTGATCTTGCTGAAAAGCTGGAAAAACACGATCTTGGATTGTGGAAATGGGTAAAGATTGCCGATTATGACGAGTAATCCGACAAAACCGGTAATTCTGGTTTTGTGCATTAAAGTGATTCGCATAATTGTACGAATAAGAAGGAAAGGGAGGATTGTATGTTTTTATGCTTTACCTTCCTGGACAGCGGTTCGCAGGTCAAATGAGGATTCATAGAACGGCAACCATCAACAGGTTGCTGTAGGGAAACAAGCGATGACGCGAGTTTTGACGAAAATTGCCGTAATCCTAAGTGCAGTTGTATATGCATTTGGGGCATCGATGGTGGCGGCCCAATATTCCGGTAGTCCTGCGTATGGGGGCGGTGGCGCGCCTTATCAGGCAGGAGGCTATTATTCTCAGCCAACCTATGCGCCTCCGGCGTACGGAGGTCAGCTAGGCCCTCAGCCAGGCGTGATGTCGCCTATGGGGACGTATCCAGCGCAGGCAATGCGTACGAACGCAATGCCTGGTCCTGCCGGCATGATGCCGGGTGGAGTCCAGCAGGCAGGCGTGATGGCGGTGGCGACTCAGCAGGACGCTGATCGTTTTCGCGCGTTTGGCCGTAATAACCGCAATCGTGTCGATAGCCACTTTGCAAACGCGGCTTTGGTTCGATCGCCGCGTTGGTTTGACATTGCGATTGATGCGATGTATTTAGAGCGGGATGCGAAGACAGGTCAGGCAGGGCTTTCCAGCGAGGGAATTGCCGGGCCGATTGTGCTATCAACCGACAGTGGAGCTTTTAGCAGGGAAACCGGTTTGAGATTTGAGGCGGCCGTGCCGTTGTCCAATGCACGCGTAATCGAGTTTACCTATTATGGCTTGTTTGATCATAACGCGGATAAGTCCGTGACGAGCAATGGCAATTTATTCTCGGTGCTAAGTAACTTTGGAACGGCTCCGTTTGGTGGTTTTGGCGAAACGGGCCAGGCGGATGTGCACAGCATGAACTATTCGTCACAATTCGATAATGTGGAGCTTGGTTTCCGACACCGTTGGATCGATCCGGGTAGTCGCTGGCAGGGGTCATGGATCGCCGGGGTGCGTCATGTATACATGACGGAGAACTTTGGGTTCAGTTCGCAGTCCGCCAATGGCGTGTTGGATTATACATCGCGTACCATTAACGCCGTCACCGGTGGTCAGATCGGAGGGGATCTGTGGTATCAGGCCAACGCTTCCCTCAGTTTAGGCCTCGCAACCAAGGTGGGGGTTTATGGAAATCAAATCAAGAGTCGTTCAACCTATTTCGCCACATCGATCAATCCTCCGCTGGGAACGAATGATGAAGCAAGTCGTGCAACATTCCTTGTCGAAGCACGGGCGATGGCCAACTGGAAGGTGAATCAGAATCTAACACTAAGAGCGGGTTATGAAGTGCTTTATATTGATGGGTTAGCGATGGCTTCCGATCAGTTTAGCTCTAATCCTCCGTTTGTTCAGCCGGTGCCTGCCACCACGTTGATAGACAACGGTGATGTTCTTTACACTGGTTTTAGCGTTGGTTTTGAATGGATGTGGTAATGGATTCTTCAATTTAGTTGACTCCATTTAAGGAAGCGATAAGGATAAAGACACGGATCCGTCTTCAGTCCTTAGGGTAGCACTAAAATAGAGGTTTTCCTCGAGATACGGTAGATGCAAAAATCGTCTAAGAAATCTATGAAACGCAGAACTCAACGAACATTGAAACGACAGCAATTCCTTTCCGGGCTTCAGTTTGAGACCCTGGAAGATCGTAATTTGCTGGCTGCCGATGTGGGTGCCGCTTTTGCGGAGATTGCCGAAGGCGAACATTCTCACTCGCCACTGCCGGGTGGCTATGTTATGGCGCCCACAACGATGGTGGGTGCTGACGGTTATCAGTCAGGGTTTTCGCTGGGTAAGTTGCCTATGCAGGTCGCGGAAGAATATCTCCAGGCCCATGCGGCAGATTTAGGACTCTCGGCAGAAGATGTGGGTAGCTATCGGGTTTTAAGCCAGTTTGTTAGCCAGCATACGCGAGTAACCCATATTGCACTGCAGCAGCAGTATAACGGTCTGGATGTGCTCGGCAGCATGATCAATGTGAACGTTGATAATGATGGCCGAATTGTTGCCGCGGGATCTTCGTTTGTGCCAGGGTTGGGTGATGGCGGGACGATGGATCCTCTGACGGTCAACACCGGGCCGATCGATGCTTTGGCGAATGCTTTTTCCGCACTTGGGCTGACGATTACGGAATCACCGGAGTTGCTGCAGACGCCCGCCGGGCAGGAACAGTTTACGATGATATCGAATTCCGGTGTGACGAGTCAGCCAATTACAGCGGCGCTGGGATATACCTACAATGGCTCAGGTATTGAGCTCACGTGGGCGTTTGATATCACCACGAACGATAACGAGCACGCCTATGCAGCCTTGGTGTCTGCCGAGTCAGGTAATTTTCTGATGGCATTGGACGGGGTGATGCATGCAAAATATAACGCCGTTATTATGTCGGATATGAATCTGAATCAGGGTTCGCAACAGATTATAGAGGATCCCGCGGATTTGCTGGTCTCGCCTTTTGGCTGGCATGATACCAATGGAATTGAAGGACCGGAGTTTACAGACACGCGTGGGAATAATGCTTTTGTTCAGGTTGGGGGTCTTGATGCCCGGCCTCCGAATCCCACGGGCGATCGCGCTCAGGGGGGGCCGGAATTAGAGTTCCTGGACGTGTTCGCTCCGGAATTAAGTCACGGAGAGGAACAAAATCAACGAGCATCAACAACCAATACGTTTGTAGCGTTAAACCACACACACGATATTCTGGCGCGTTATGGATTTGATGAAGCGGCCGGGAATTATCAGGCAACCAACTATACCGGATTGGGCTTGCCTGGTGACCCTATGTTAACGGACGTTGACGATCCGGATGCTATTTGTAAT
Organism: Planctomycetota bacterium; assembly: GCA_036150515.1. Taxonomy (GTDB): domain Bacteria; phylum Planctomycetota; class Planctomycetia; order Pirellulales; family Pirellulaceae; genus UBA721. The sequence goes on along the minus strand of JAYZPA010000183.1, from coordinate 1,713 downwards.
GCCTCGGTCATGTTTATTCCTTCGCCCGCGCCTGCAGCATCGGTCGATGGGCAAAATGTGAATATGGAGATGAACTTTTGTAACCAGACCTCGCCGGGGCGTGACTCCGGAATGGATAATAGTGTTGTGGTTCATGAGTTTGGTCACGCATTCATATCACGTTTAATTGGTGGGCCGGCATGGATGCAGGGGGCGGTGGGGGATGGTGCTCAGATTGGTGCAATGCATGAGGGTGTTGGCGACTATCTGGCATTGATCAATGGCATGAAAGCGACGTCGGACCCTGGTGATGCGACCCCGATCGGAGACTGGTATTTTGGCGATCCTGCGGGTATCAGGCGACAACCTTACTCCTATGATCAGTCGATTGGTGCGCGGACGTTTGAAGATTGGAATGGAGAGGACGATCCCTCAACCGGCATTCCCAATGAGCAGGTTCATCAGGCGGGTGAAATATGGGCATCGGTGTTATGGGACATGACCTGGGAGTTGATCTTCAAGTACGGCGGCGCTCGCGACGGTTCGGCAATGGAAATTGCCTTTAACGAGGATCTGCATCACGCTGTAGGCCGCACTCCAACAACAAATCAGGCGGTTCTTGATTCGGGTCCTACTTCGATGGTGGGACCTGATTTGCTGGATCTGACCACCGGTGCGAATAATCTGGCGATGCAGTTGTTCGTCGATGGCATGAAATATACCTTTGCGAATCCCACGTTCACGCAGGCTCGTGATGGGATTTTGGCGGCCGACCAGGCCCTGACAGGCGGCGTGAATCATGATGCTTTGTGGAGGGCGTTTGCCCGTCGTGGATTGGGTTTCCGTGCGGACGGGGGTGTTTTGACAACAACGGTTCCTATGCTTCAGACGTCCTATGAATTACCGACGACCCCAGCGCATATCACCGGTACGGCATTTATCGATGCGGATGGCGATGGTGTGCGTCAGGTTACGGAATCGCCACTGCCGGACACGCTTGTGTATATGGACTTGAACGATAATGGAACCCATGAACGGCTTGAGCCATGGCAATCCACGGATGCCGAGGGTATCTATTCGTTTGAGTTGTACCTTGGTGGTCCGTTCTCGATTAAAGCTTTACCGCAAGTTAATTTTCGACAAACACTGCCGGATCCTATCCAGGTTGAAAATGGCCCCATTAACGATGGTGGGCACGATGTCTATGTGGTTACGGGTAAGTCCACCGCAGATATTGATTTTGGCTTTATTCCCTCGGATCAAACACTTGGCATATTCGGTACAAAATTTGGCGATGAAAACGCCAATGGAGTTCAGGATCCCGGCGAAGTTGGAATTGGTGGCGTTTACATCTACGTGGACCTGGATAATGACAGTCGGATTGATATTGGTGAACCCGCTGCGATCACCGACGAAGACGGCAACTATAGTATCGATTATAACGAAGGCGGTCCTGTAACGATTCGCGAAGTGTTGGATCCCGGTTATGTCCAGACGGCGCCTGCCGGTGGTCAGCATGACATTACGATTGTCGTGGGCTTGCCCTATATCGATGTTGATTTTGGAAATAATGAGGTGATCGATTTTGGGGACGCTCCGGATACCTACGATGCTGCCGGTGCGGCATCGCACGGGATTGTGGAAGGGCTCTTTATGGGCTCGGGTGTTGATGCAGAAGTTGATGCTCAAAGCGGTGCCTTTGCCGATGGCGATGATAATTCTGATACCGATGAT
>JAYZPA010000182.1:0-10989 GCA_036150515.1 Planctomycetota bacterium | reverse complement strand
GCGGTGATTTTTGTAGTCATGTATTGGGTGATTTCATTACTAACGGGCTTAGGCTTAGATGCATTGGATTTTGATTTGGATTTTGATGCGGACACCGACGTCGGTGGATTTGACGGTTTTTTAGGGATCGGTTTGGTCCCGCTACGCTGGCTGAATCTGGGGACGATTCCCTTTATGGTTTGGTTGACATTTTTAGCCGTCGCATTTTTAGGAGCTTCGATTGCTGTAGCGCAATGGAAGCCTTTGGATAGTGTGTCCAATGCGGACATTGCAACCCGCGTATTATTAAATCTGGTAGCCGGTTTAGCGATTACAAAAATCATAACTCAGCCCATGCGGAACTGGTTCAAAGAAGATTTTTTTGAATCCGAGGACGTGGTGGGATTAAATGGCACGACACGAATTACAACAGATACAACTCGCGGCAAAGTGTTCATTGAGCGCAGTGCCGGGGATTTATTTAGTGAAGCCAGGACGGCGGGCGAGAGCATCCCGAATGGAACTCGGGTTACGGTCGTAGGATACGACAGTGATCAGAAGGTGTATATTGTTGCCGCACTCTCTTCGGAGAACGTGGCATCTGAAGAACAACACGAAAAGGGGATAAAAGATGTTTAACGAGTTACTATTTGGCGATGCGATATCCAATGCGATTTGGATCGCTGGAGTTGTGGGTGGAGTTTTATTTCTGCTTTTGATTTTAGCGGTATCCTTGAACAAGTTTTATCGTAAGGTAAGCCCGGATCAGGCAATCGTGCGTACCGGAGTCGGCGGCGTGAAGACGGCGTCCGGTGGTGGTATGTTTGTTATTCCTCTTGCGCATCAGGCTGAGGTCATGGATTTGTCGGTGAAGCGAATTGAAATCAAGCGGCATGGCAAGGAAGGGCTTATTTGTATGGATAACATTCGTGCAGATATTGAAGTTGCCTTCTACCTCCGAATTTCAGAAAACAACATTGAGAATGTTGCTAAAAAACTGGGCGCCAAGCGTGCATCGAGCAAAGAAGCATTGGTTGAGTTATTTGACGCTCAATTCTCCGAAGCTCTGAAAACGATTGGGAAACGATTTGACTTTGTTGACCTATACACGGATCGTGACCGTTTTAAGGGTGAGATTACGGAGTTGTTAGGAGATCCGGAAGACTTACAGGGTTATGAGCTGGTGAGTACGGCGATTGACTATCTGGAACAGACATCTTTGGATTCGATGAATAGCAAGAACATTCTGGATGCGGAAGGGATCAAGAAGATTACCGATCTGACCGCCCGGGAAGCGGTTCAGGCCAATGATATTGAACGCGAGAAAGAAAAGGCGATTGTAAAGCAGGATGTGGAAGCGCGAGAAGCGATTCTGGCTTTAGAACGCCAACAGGTGGAAGCCGAGCAGCGTCAACAGCGTGAGATTGAAGAAGTCACGGCACGCGAGACGGCACAGGGTGCGGTGGTACGTGAAGAAGAGCGATTACGTTCTGAGGCCCGCCGGATTCTCACCGAGGAAGAACTTCAGGTTGCCGAAGAGAACAAAGATCGCCAGATTATTGTTGCCCGTAAGAACAAAGAACGAACCGAAGCGGTTGAAACAGAACGGGTTGAGCGGGATCGCGGACTGGAAGCAACGGATCGGGAACGTGTGGTTGCGCTGGCGGACATCGACAAGGATAAGGCGATTGAAGTTGAAAAGCGAAACATCCAGGAAGTGATTCGCGAGCGTGTCATTGTGGAACGGGGTGTGGTTGAAGAAACCGAACGTATCAAGGACACGGAACAGTTTGCCACGGTTGATCGTTTGAAGCGTGTGACGGTGACGAAAGCAGACATGGAAGCCGAAGAGTCCCTGGTGAAGGAAGTGAAAGCAGCCGATGCTCAGAAGCAGGCAGCGGAACGCAATGCGGAACAGGTTGTCATTGAAGCGGAAGCGGACCGTCAGCGGGCTGAAAAGGAAACGCAGGCCATCAAAATGCTGGCCGAAGCGAAAACCGCGGATCAGGCTGCCAGTGGTTTAGCAGAAGCTCAGGTTCAGGAGGCCAAAGCGACTTCGAAAGAGAAAGATGGTTTTGCGGAAGCGAGCGTGTTGCAGCGAACCGCGGAAGCGGAAGCGTTGGGAATGGTCGCTAAGGCAGACGGAATCGAAAAAGAAGGAACGGCGGAAGCTGAAGTTATGAAGCTGAAGTACAGTTCGGAAGCCCAGGGGATCGAAGAAAAGGCGAATGCCATGAAACTCTTCGATGATGTGGGTAAAGATCATGAAGAATTCAAAATCCGTCTTAATAAAGATAAGGATATCGAGATTGCCGCCATCGATGCTCAGCGTCTGATTGCGGAAGCACAGTCGAATATCATGGGTGAAGCCCTGAAGAACGCCCGGATTGATATTGTCGGTGGTGAGTCGACCTTCTTTGACCAGGTGGTTAATGCGGTCAAAGGGGGTAAGGTTGTCGACCGGTTTGTTGACAACAGTGGTGTTCTGACGGATATCAAGGACACCTTCTTCAATGGGGATCCTGAATATTTTCAGTCACGGATTCTGAAACTGGTCGACCAGTTTGACCTGAGTACGGATGATGTGAAAGATCTCTCGATTGCTGCGTTGATTGCGAAAATGATCGGCCTGGCGAAGACGGATTCGGTAAGAAACGAATTGCAGGGACTGTTAGGAATGGCGAAGAATAAAGGGATCTCGGATACCAATGCTGGTGAGGTCATGACAGTCGATTCCCGTGGTTCGGCAGACGGTTAAGATTGCTCCCATCGTGCACCTTCGATGGGTGGGTCAGGTCTCCTCTGTGGCTTACAGAGCCGGAGAGACCTGGCTCATTCAGTCGGACGCGTGGAACGGGCAATGCGAACCCAACACTGCAATGGCCCTGCTGCCGAGACAGTTGATGTCTCAGGAAGGTTTAAGAATTCGTAACCATGGCTTCAGAAGAACAGCAAGTTGATGCTGAGTTAGACTCTCAGCAAGAACCGGCAAACACCCAGCTGGAAAGCGGTACGTATGAAGTCATACGGAATCGGTTGAAGGGGTATGCTCAGGATCTGCGCGACCGGCTGCAAAAACTAAGTCAGGTTCGCAGAGATGTCTTCGGTTCCATTGAAACTGTCCTGCTCGGATCGGAGCGGGTCACGACGGAACATAATTGCGAGCCCCGGGATATGGTCGCGGTCGGGGACCAGATTATCTTTGGCTATAACATCCATTTTGGTTTGAAGAAGACAACCAGCGTGGCAGATGTGTTTGCGGTTTATCGGTTTGAGGACCGGTCCTTTCACAGCGTGGATTCTGAGTTGATTTCCGATCCGCAATTTGAGCGGGATTTCGAGGAAATATACAAGTACTATAAAGAAGCTCAATTCTCAAAATTCTTTGTCATCGGCCCTAATTTGTTCATGACGTTCAAAGTAGGTAAAAACGAGAGTGATTATAAGAGTTTAAAATGGAAGATTACCGATGCCGGTTTGGTTTATGTGGATAACCGCAGCGATCATGAGGTCAAATTTCCCGCGCAACATGAATTTGATTGGAAACGTCCACCCCGCGAGTCTTTTCAGGAAGGACGCCATCCCCACATTAGTATTGAAGATCGGGTGTTTGTGGAGACGGTTGGTGGTGATCTTACGATCAAGATTGAAAACAATACAGAATCGGGCGAGGGAATTTATTCTGAAGAAGTCGAACATGCGGATCAGACACTCGATGATGCCGAAGTTCTTTATGCCATCGTTGGTTCGATCGTCCTCATCAAGATTCGACCCTATCAAGAGAACACATTCCGTTATTTCATTTATAACGAAAAGTTAGAACAGGTCTGGCGAATTGATTCCATCGCTCATTCATGCGTGCTATTGCCGGATGACCATGGGGTGATTTTCTCCAACGGGTACGCATTAGCCACCGGGGAATTTAAAGTTTTTGACACTGACCTGCAGCATATGAAGTTTGACCGCCGGCTGGATTCACCCAACGGCGAGGATTTCATGTATGTTTTCTATAATACCGATTCCGGTACGTATGTACTGCTGCAATACAATCTCATTGAACAACAGGTCGATACACCGACGATTTGCAATGGAACGTCCTTCTTCCATGCCGGGGAAATGGTTTGTTTTCGAGCTCAGCAGGAAGCTCAGAAACATCATGTGCTGCAGGTCTGGCAGACCCCTTATGTGTCTGACGATTATCAACCGGAGACGAATACGGATTCGTACCTGTACAAAATAGGCAACAAAGAAATTGTGCGTGGCATGGCTGAATGTCACGAAGTGCTTAGTCTGATTGACAAGGAAGACACTTATTCCGGACTGTATCATGATTTGGTCAAATCTTCCGCAGGCGTGGTGGATTCCTATTTTTGGATTTCCTCCCCCGATTGTTTTGAGATATCTCAGCCTCTGATAGAAATCAGACAATCGGCGGAATCGGCGATTGATGAATTTGAAAAGGTCGTTCGCGTCAAGAGAAACAGTGCGACTCAGATGGCCGAAGTGCAGTCGCGGGTTGATGAAGTTTTGCGTGTTGCCACGAACAGTCGTTTTGAAAATGTGGATGAATTTGTGGAATCGCTGTCCGGGTTACGAACGGTTCGGGGTGAAATTGTATCGTTGCGGGAATTGCGGTATGCCGATGGAACGCATATCGGCGAAATGGAGACCAAGGTTGCCGAGGCCAGTGAGCGTTTATCTCAACGCTGCGTTGAATTCCTGCTGCGTGACGATGCACTGCTGCCGTATACGACGCGGATTGACCAACAGACCCAGTCGATTGAAACGCTGTCTAAAGTAACCGCAGCACGGGACCTGGAAGAAGCGATTTCCAACAGTGCCCAGGAACTGGAAATGCTGGTCGATATTGTCAGTAATCTGGATATTGGCGATGCGACGCAGCGGACTCGCATCATCGATAATATCTCGGTCATTTTTGGCAAAGTGAATACAGCCCGGGCTGCTCTGAAAGGTCGTATTAAAGATCTGATGAGCGTCGAGGGTATTGCTGAGTTTAATTCCCAGATGAAATTACTCAATCAGGCTGTCGTCAACTATCTGGACATCTGTGATAGTCCACAGAAGTGTGAGGAATTTCTCACGAAGGTCATGATTCAACTCGAAGAGCTGGAAGGCCGTTTTGCTGAATTTGATGAGTTTGTGATTCAGTTAACCGAAAAGCGGGAGGAAATTTACAACGCTTTTGAAACACGAAAAGTATCACTCGTTGAGGCGCGAAACAAACGATCCAATGCATTGATGAAAGCAGCAGAGCGGATTCTTAAGGGAGTGAAATCTCGGGTGGAAAGTCTGGAATCCATCAACGATATCAATGCCTACTTTGCTTCCGACCTGATGATTGACAAACTCCGTGATCTGGTCGATCAGCTGAAGGAACTGGAGGACAGTGTCAAAGTTGATGATGTTCAAAGCCAACTCAAAACCATTCGTGAAGATGCCGTGCGACAGCTCAAAGACAGGCAGGAACTCTTCGTGGGTGGCGAAAATGTGATCAAATTCGGTAACCACCATTTTTCAGTGAACATTCAGGCACTGGACCTGACAACCGTTCTGCGGGATGGGGAAATGTTCTTACATTTGACAGGAACGGATTTCTTTGAAGCGATTACCGATGAACGATTACTGATGACCCGCGATGTCTGGAATCAGGAAGTGATTTCGGAGAATCAGGATGTCTATCGGGGCGAATTCCTCGCATGCCGAATGCTGGAATTTATTACGACCGACCAGGACTGGTCGCTGGAAAAGTATCTGGCACTGGAGGAATCTCAGCGGCTGGAGGAAATTCAACGGTTCATGGGTCCGAGATATACCGAAGCCTATGCCAAAGGGGTTCATGATCTGGATGCCGAGAAGATACTTGCTGCCCTGGCAAAAATGGAGCTGGCCATTGGATTGTTACGGTTCCATACAAAAGCGCGTGCCTTGGGACGGTTGTTTTGGGAATACTTTGGCGATGCACAGTATAAGTCACTGATGCAGTCCCGATTGCAGGGTGTCGGAATGATTTCCATGTTGTTTCCGACCAGTGCGGAACAAGAGCAGTACGTTGCTGTGCTGCAGCCCCTGTTAACGGAGTTTGTGGAAACCACCGGCCTGTTTTCCGAGGACTATGTTGCTCAGGCAGCGAATTATTTGTTTGCCGAACGTACGGTCAGTACCAGCTTTGCGATCAGTCGGCGTGCAGCGGAATTACATGATGACTTTGAACGGCACCTGAAACAGAACAACTTCCTGAAAAAGTTCCAGAGTTCGATAGCGGGTCTGGAAGATAACCCCCAGGAAAAATTCATTCTGTTGCGGGATTGGATTGAAGCGTTCTTATCAGAAACGGAGCAGGTAGCTTCCGACCATGCCTATGTGGATGAATTGGCAGTGCTGCTGATGAGTGGACCGATCGATCATCAACAAATTGTGGATGGTTCGGTCGATGTGGATATTGACGGAATGATTGGTAATCACGGCGTGATTGAAAAGAGTGTTTACCAACTGAACTACAACGCCTTTGTCACGAAGATGCAACGTTTTGATCGCACGGTGGTTCCTGCGTATCGCCATTACATTGATATCAAGAAAGAGATTGTCGAGCAGGCCCGGCTGGATTTACGACTGGATGAATTCCGTCCCCGTGTACTGACATCATTCGTTCGTAACAAGCTGATCGACAAGGTCTATCTACCGCTGATTGGTGACAACCTGGCAAAGCAAATAGGGGTGGTTGGCGAGGAGAAACGGACGGACCTGATGGGACTGTTGCTGCTGGTTTCACCACCAGGTTACGGTAAGACCACATTGATGGAGTATATCGCCAACCGGTTGGGTGTCATCTTCATGAAGATCAATGGTCCGACGATCGGTCATGCGGTGACTTCGCTGGATCCTCAGGAAGCTCCGAATGCGGGCGCTCGTGATGAGGTTAAAAAGCTGAATCTGGCTCTGGAAATGGGCGACAATGTAATGATTTATTTGGATGACATTCAACATTGTCATCCTGAATTACTGCAGAAGTTTATCTCGCTTTGCGATGCCCAGAGAAAGATTGAGGGTGTTTATAAAGGACAATCTCGAACGTATGACCTGCGTGGTCGAAAAGTGTGTGTTGTGATGGCCGGTAATCCCTATACAGAGAGTGGGGAAAAATTCCAGATCCCTGATATGCTTGCGAACCGAGCCGATATTTATAACCTCGGTGAAATTATCGGGGACACGGCAGAAGTGTTTGAGATGAGTTATATCGAAAACTGCCTGACCTCCAACCCGGTTCTGGGCAGACTGGCAACGCGTAGCCAAAATGACGTCTATCAGATAATCAAGATTGCCGAAACCGATTCCAAAGAAGGGATCGAGTTTGAAGGGAACTATTCACTGGAAGAAGTCAACGAGATGACTGCGACCATGAAAAAGCTGCTGCGTGTCCGTGATGTTGTGCTGGATGTCAACCGGGAATACATCCGCAGCGCGGCTCAGGCTGACGAATATCGTACCGAGCCGCCATTCAAGTTACAGGGCTCCTATCGAAATATGAATCGCATTGCTGAAAAAGTACTGGCGATCATGAATGATGAAGAATTGGAAATGTTAGTTGCCAGTAACTATGAAAACGATGCCCAGACTTTGACATCGGACGCGGAAGCCAACCTCTTAAAACTACGGGAGATGTGTGGTTGGGCAACCGATGCGGAATTGAAACGCTGGGCAGATATTTGTAAATCCTATGTGCAAAATGTGAAACTGAAAGGGGTTGGAGCGGATGATCAGGCGGGTCAGATTATCCTGCAGCTTCAGGGTTTTACCGATGGCCTGGAGAGCATTCGCAATACGCTTGATCAGGGGGTTGCCGGAATCGCGCAACAGTCCAGCCCCGATGTCGGTGTGGATGAAGATGATCAAACGGCCGATGCCCTGCTTTCACTTGCCGAAGAACTACGAAACTATACGACGGGTGCCATTACGGTTGATGAATCCAAAGGTGTACAGCGCGTTGCGGTGATGCATAAAGTCCCCAAATCCATTTTGGCTGTGCTTGAAAATCAGTTTCAGGTTATGAATGAATGGATGAGACCGATGATGGATAATCAACAGGGCAATGCGGAAAGCTTGGAGCGACTACGGCAAACGGTTGAAAAGTGCATGAGCTCCTATGACGGGCTCATCAAAGATCTGAGTTCGAATGACGATAAGCTGAATACGGATGAGCAGGAGTAATTCGTCGCCGGATTGCTGAGTTCAGCACCATTGAAAGTAAGCCGCGATATCTTAACGCCTTCAAATGGTTAACCAGCGATTCCGTGAGGCAACGGACCATGTACCGGTCACTTTTCCCTGTTCGACAATGAATGCAGCCCGGTGTAAAGCACTGGTCGGGCAGATATGGCCGGGGATCGCCAGCAGTTCATCGCCGGGGGAGAACTCGCCCGCCTGAGAGGTTCGTAATACCAGATGTTCTTCGTTTTGCAGTAGTGGCTCGGCATCCGGTAGATCCGGGAAATGAAGACGTTTTTCCAGCGGGGGATCCGAGGCACAGGCTTTGTACCCCAAATCCACCGTAATCGTGTCTTCCGTAGGAAGACTAATCACCCGGGTGAGGATCCGTGCTGCCGGCGTGTAGGACAGGTCGGGGAACATTTGACCGTAGTTGTAATCAAAAAACGTATTCGTACCCGGACTGAGTTCCAGAGCGGGATCCTCGATGGAAGCGTACACCGGAAAACTACCGGTACCGCCGGCGACGATTCGGGGGACTTCCAGTCCGGCCGATTCCAGCGCCGCGCGCAGATCGGTGGCGATTTTCCAGCATTCCATTACGGCCGACGTGCGTTCAGCCAGATCGGTTTGGTGGTTTTGGCCGTCATAGAGGTGAATCCCTGCCGCACGAAGGCCTGCGGATTCACTAATTTGGGTATAGAGTTCGATCGCCGTGGCGCCTGTCGTAATGCCCGTCCGATGTTGCCCGGAATCCAGATCTAATAATACGTCGATATCGGTTTGAGCCTCATGCATTGCCAGAGAAAGCTGACGGACTGCTTCCGGGTGATCGGCCGTGACGATGAATGTGACTTCGGGGTACTGTTTACGAAAGCTTACAGCACGAGTGACGTTAGGACCGACGAGATTATAAGCTAAAAGAATGTCGGTGACTCCGGCCTCCGCCAGCATCTCCGCTTCGGCAAACGTCGCACACTTGTGACGGACGATTCCTAATGCCAACTGCATCCTGGTTACCTCCACCATTTTGTGAGTTTTGCAGTGGGGTCGCAAACGTCGAACATCGCCTGCCTGGCGAATCATCTCGGCTAAATTCGCTTTGAGGACGGCGGGGAATACGACCAAGCCCGGAGAAATAATAGTGCTGGAATCGTGGATGATGAAATCGGTGGATGTCATAGCGATGGCGGCTCAATGATGAGAGTGGGAGAGGCGGAATTTATTCTGCATCGGTTCCGTTGGATTTATTGTAACGGGGTCCCTGGCGATTGACCAAGTAGATTCCTGCGGCAACCAGTCCCAGAGACAGAAAGATCCATGATGACAGCGGGTCACTGCGAAACAGGGCGGCAGCGGTGATCCCAAACACAGGCGAGAGAAAACTGAAAACGGAGATTTGCGTTGCGGAATATGTTTTTAAGAGTACGGTCTGGACGGCAAAACATAAGCCTCCCACAATCACTCCCTGATAAAGCAACCCGACCACGACCTCCGCATCCACCTGCTGCACGGAAACCTGATCACGTTCCAGCAGCAATGCAATCATGACGAACCACACCACGCCAATCAGATCATGCCACAGCATCAAAGTGCCGGGATCAATTTTTGTGAGTTGTGATTTTATGAACAGTATTTTGGCAGCTAACAGCAGGGCACTTAAGATCATAATGCAATCGCCAAACAGACTGGGCAAGTCATGGGTTCCGGTGGATGGGCTACTGAGTTTGTCCCGGAGCAGGATGGTGATCAGGGCACTGGCCGCCGCCAGAATGCAACCGATGATCTGGGGTGTCGTCATACGGTGGTGACGTGATATGAAATGTTCAAAAACGAGTATCCAGATGATAAAAGTGTTAATCAGAATCGTGGTATGCGTTGAATTGGAAAGATGGACGCCGTAGCTGAAGGTTCCAATTTGGGCGGCAAGCAGCGTCCCGGCGATGAGGCAGGCGGGGAGTTGTTTTCGAGTAATGGAAAGGGGTGAGCGAACCATGCGGCACCAAAAAACCATAAACAGCGTTGCCAGCAGGAAGCGGATTCCGCTGACGGTGATCGGCGGCAGGCCGATCCCGGTGGTTTCTGAAAAGAGGCTGTATTTTGCGGCGACCGGATTCCCGCCCCATAAGGCGGCCGTACATACAATCACAACGGCAATCCACACGGGCAACGGAGGATTACGCCGGGGAGGTACGAGTGCATCAGACGGCTCGACAAGAGGTGCTTCGTTTTTCATTAGGTTCTGGATTATAGCATTCGCAGGGCAGGAGAAAAAACGGGGGCGGCTCCCTTTTATGCCCAGGCAATGATTATCATAGAAGGGAAGGATATGGGGGAAGGTAGATATGATTTTTCTGAATTAGCTGATGACAACGAAAATAAATATATGGGTGTTGTGGATTGTCCTCTGGTGTTGCCGTGCGACGTTACCTGCGGAGGAGCAGGAGATTGCATCGGCACCGGCAAAAGAGTCCGTACAACATATTCAAATTCCTGAGGGTACGCAGTTGGAATTGGTGGCGAGCGAACCTCAAATTGTGGATCCCATTGCCATAAGGTTTGATGAATTCGGAAGAATGTGGGTCGCTCAAATGGGGGATTACCCCGAGGGCAACGGGAAGTCCGGCATTCGTATTCTGGAGGATCTGGATAACGACGGTCTGTTTGAAACGTCCCGGGTTTTTGCCGATGATCTGCACTTTGTAACCGGCCTGCAACCGTGGAAAGGCGGCGTGATTGTCACGATGGCGGGGCGGGTTGCGTATATGAAAGATACCGATGGTGATT
>JAYZPA010000181.1:0-9869 GCA_036150515.1 Planctomycetota bacterium | reverse complement strand
CGTTGGTGTGGCCTCCCACAATCTGTTGGATCTGGCCTATGCCATGGTGTTGGCAACGGAGCGGGACGTGCTGGATGATGTCCAGTTTGAAATGCTGGAGGGCATGGCGAATCATGTACGCCGGGCAATCTCGGCACACGTTGATAATGTCCTTTTGTATGCACCGGCATGTACCCGAGAAAAATTTATCAATGCCATCGGATATCTTGTACGGCGCCTGGACGAGAATACGGGTGAAAGTAATTTTCTACGACACGCCTTTCATTTGGAACCGGGTTCTTCCACCTGGGTCATGTTGCGACAGAAGTTTATGGAGTCCTTTGAGCTGATCGAACATTTGCCACGGGAAGGCCGCCGAACGCAAAATCGCCGGACGGATTCGGTCGAGCGTGTATTTGATAACTGGCGTTGGGATCAGCTGGTGAATGAAGCGAACACGGATTTTTCGTTACCGGAAAACGTACTATGGGCCAAAGAAATCATTGGTCGTGGGAAAGAAGCCGGGCCTCGGAATGTTCTACCCATGATTGCCGGTGAAGAGGATCGGGAAGCGACCCATTTGTTCGAGTCCCGTGACCCATCGCGATCCGGTCACATTATCGGAACCTGGACCTCTGCCGAAGAGAAAGCGATTGATCTCGCTTTACAGTGTGCCCGTGAAGATCCAACCAAGTGGAGAGCGACGACAGCGATCGAACGATCTGAAATTTTGTGTGAAGTCGCAAATGAAATCCGTCGCAGTCGGGCGGATCTGATCGAGATTGCGCTGGCCGAAGGGGGCAAATTGATTTCGGAAGCGGATCCTGAAGTTTCGGAGGCCGTGGATTTTGTGGATTTTTATCGAAAATCCGCTCTACATATTGAAGAAATGGAGGATTTGTCAGCACGGCCTCGAGGCGTCGCTCTGGTTATTTCACCCTGGAATTTTCCCATTGCAATTCCCTGCGGAGGGATCGCAGCAGCGCTGGCCGCCGGCAATACGGTCATTCTCAAACCGTCGTCGGAAACCGTTCTGACGGCACATCGATTGTGTGAGTGTTTCTGGACAGCGGGAGTTCCGAAAGAAGTATTACAGTTTGCTCCCTGCCGGGGTTCTGCCGGGGGCGTGCAATTGACAAGTTCCGATCAGGTGGATTCGATTATTTTCACCGGCAGTACGGAAGCAGCTCGATCGATTCAAAAGCAGACACCTCGTGCCCGGTTGCTGGCAGAAACGGGTGGTAAAAATACAACGATCGTGACGGTGTTGTCCGATCGTGAGCAAGCGGTCAAGCATGTCCTGCAATCTGCTTTTGGACATGCGGGACAAAAATGCTCGGCAACCTCACTTTTAATTCTTGAAAAACGTGTGTATGAAAATGAGGCGTTTCTGGAACTCTTACGGGATGCGGCTGAAAGCCTGACGGTTGGAAGTGCCTGGGAGTTGGATTCCCGGATGGGACCGCTGATCTATCCGGCTAGCGGCGATCTCCACAATGCGTTGTCGAATCTGGCGCCGGGTGAATCCTGGTTACTGGAACCGGTGTGGGATGAAAACAACAGCTGTCTGGTGTCACCCGGGATTAAGATGGGGGTAGAGGCAGGTAGCTCCGGCCACACGACGGAGTTTTTTGGTCCGATTCTGGGGGTGATGAAGGCGGACTCGCTTGAACATGCGGTGGAATTAGCGAATGGTACCGGGTATGGTTTGACGGCCGGGATTGAGTCTTTGGATGATCGAGAGCAGGCGTACTGGAAGGAACACATCCATGCGGGGAACTTGTATGTGAACCGGCCCACGACCGGCGCGATTGTTTTACGTCAGCCGTTCGGTGGTTTTGGAGCATCGTCGATAGGAGCCGGGATTAAGGCGGGTGGCCCGAATTATGTAACTCAGCTGATGAAGTTTCGAACCTCCCTGACCCAGGTCGAGGCCGATCTGAAGAACATGCGGAATCAGGAGTTAGCTGCGTTTGGGGCGTCTCTGCTTGAAGTGAGACGGGGTGATCTCAGAGCCACAACCAAGCAGCTCATCATTCAGGCGCTGACCAGTTATGATGAATATGCCTCCACGGAATTTAATTTAGAACATGATCATTTTCATCTCATTGGACAGGACAATATTCGGCGATACTTGCCGGTACAGAAGATGGTGCTACGAGTCGTGGAGCAGGACGAAGCGTATGATATCGTCCTGCGTATGGCCGCCGCTCATGCCGTTGGAGCGCCTGTGATTTTGAGTCATGCCGCCGGAGTGCATGACGAATTGCTGCAGGTTTTAATGGAATTTAGCCAGCCATGGAAAAAGCCGGCAGTCCGGATCGTGGAAACGGATGACGAGCTTTTTGAGCGAATGAAGCAGGGGGAGATATCCCGCATACGTTTTGCACGGCCGGATGTCGTGGCTGAATCAGTTCGCGAATCAACAAGAGAACTGGGGGTGGTGATGGTGGATGCCCCGGTGTTGGTCAATGGCCGTGTTGAGTTGTTATGGAATGTGCGTGAGCAGAGTATTTCCGATAACTATCATCGCTATGGCAACCTTGGAAAACGGGCAACGGAAATTCGCGTTGAACCGTTATAGATCCGGAATTCACAGAACCCGTTGTTTAATCGCACGGTAGAGATCCGGTGGCAGAGGTCCTGCTTGGGCACTGGCTATATTCTCCTGCAGATGATCGTTGTCACAGGTTCCCACGATGACCGTATCCACATGGGGATGGGAAAGGGTAAAACGCAGGATGAACTCGGCGCGGGACATGCCGTCTTCCCGAAGTTCATCCAGCTTGGTCTGTTGCCAGATATCATTCAGGGCAGGACGTTCAATCACAGCATCCGGACCACCATGAGCCACCCCGCCCCGAATGATGATCCCTGCACCGGTTGCTGCTGCTGTGGTGATGAGTTCATGATGCTGCGGCGCCAGGCATGAATAGGGGATCTGAAAGGTGTCAAACACCCCCATGTCGATCATCCCGGCGAGGTGGGGAATGGAACTTGACGATCCCAGAAAGCGGATCATCCCCTGATCCCGGAAATCAACCAGTGTGTCAATTAATCCGGCCTGTTCAATGGTCGCGGCATCGCCGCCGTGAAATTGTAACAGGTCAATACAGTCCGTTTGCAATCGGGCGAGGCTGGTTTCTATATTGCGTTTGAGGACATCGGAGGTCCAGGTGTGGATGATCTCGATCCTGTCAGCATGTTGCTGATAATCGCAACCACATTTCGTGGCCAGAAAATATTCGTTGCGTCGTGTACGGATAAAACGCCCGATGCGTTCTTCACAAACCCCATAATCGGGAGCCGTATCGATAAAATTGATACCCGCATCCAGCACCTGATTGAGAAACCGGTCTGCGGCATCATCGTCAACGGTGCGGACTCCCCAGGTTGCCGGGCCGCGTAATCCCATACTGCCATAACCGAGACAGGTTACGGGTAATCCTGTTTTCCCAAGGGATTTGGTTTTGAGCATAGTCGTTGGTGGGGATGGTTACAGGGGTTCCTGAGTTGCATTGCCGAGTGATTCGATGGCCGCATTAAAAACGGGACTGGGACGCATGGCGGCAATGACGGTTTCGTCACAGGGTTGGTAATAACCGCCCAGATCAAGTGGTTCCCCCTGAATCGCAATAAGCTGATCGACAATGACCTGTTCGTTCTCGGCAAGCGTATTGGCAAGAGACGAAAATTCAGTTTGCAGTTCCGGAGATTCGGTTTGGGTGGCCAGTGCCTGTGCCCAATACAGCGCCAGATAAAAATGACTCCCGCGATTATCCAGTTCGTTGACTTTGCGTGATGGAGAACGGTTTTGCTTAAGATATTCACTGCTGGCCTGATTCAAAGCACGGGCGACGATCTGGAGTTTTGTATTCCCGGTTTTTTCAGCGAGTTCTTCCAGTGAGACACCGATGGCAAGGAATTCACCGAGCGAGTCCCAGCGGAGGTGATTTTCGGATTGGATCTGTTGTACGTGTTTCGGTGCCGATCCGCCTGCCCCGGTTTCATAAAGTCCGCCACCTGCGAGCAGAGGTACGATCGACAGCATTTTGGCGCTGGTCCCCAGCTCCAGAATTGGAAACAGATCCGTGAGATAATCACGCAACACGTTTCCCGTAACCGATACAGTGTCCAGGCCGTCCCGACAGCGTTCACAGGTCAACTGCATCGCATCCACAGTGGAAAGAATCTGCATATCGAGGTCTGTCGTGTCATGTAACGGAAGGTATGCGTTGACTTTGGCGATCAGATTACGATCATGAGCCCGATCGTGATCAAGCCAAAAGATGGTGGTTGAACCGGTTGCCCGTGCCCGACTGACGGCCAGTCGTACCCAGTCTTTAATGGGTTCGTCTTTGGTCTGGCACATTCTCCAGATGTCTCCGGTATGAACGGAATGCTCAAGGAGAACTTGTCCATGCGCATCGGTAACCCGAACCGTGCCCGCATGCGGAATTTCAAAGGTTTTGTCATGCGACCCATATTCTTCGGCTTTTTGGGCCATCAGTCCGACATTGGATACGTTACCCATGGTGGTTACGTCGAAGGCGCCGTTTTGTTTACAGAAATCGATAACCGTTTGATAGATCCGGGCGTAACAGCGATCCGGAATCATCGCTTTGGTATCGGCGAGCTGTCCGTCAGGTCCCCACATCTGTCCGGACGTGCGAATGGCGGCGGGCATCGACGCATCAATAATGACATCGCTGGGTACATGCAGGTTGGTGATCCCACGATCAGAATCGACCATGGCCAGACGGGGTCGGGTGGTTTCCAGTGCCGCAATATCCGCCCTGATTTCCGCTTGCTGCGATTCCGAAAGTTCGTCGAGTTTACTGTACAGATCGCCAATCCCGTTTCTTGTATCAATGCCCAACGGTTCCAGGATGGCGGTATGTTTTGTCAGCACGTCACGATAGTAAACATCGACCGCATGTCCGAAGATGATCGGGTCAGAGACCTTCATCATGGTCGCCTTCATATGTAATGACAGCAGTAAATCCTGAGCCTGAGCATCCTCCATGGCCGTTGTGAAGAATGTTCTGAGTGCTTCACAATTCATGACCGAGGCATCGATTACTTCGCCGGCGAGCAATTCCAGATTTTCTTTAAGGATCGTGGTGGTGCCTTCGTCACCAATGAGAGTAATACTGACAGCCCCTGCTGACTCCATGACGTGCGATTGTTCACTTCCGTAGAAGTCATTGTCGGACATATGTGCAACGTGTGATTTGGAATCTGAGTTCCAAGTTCCCATAGGATGTGGGTTATCACGGGCGTATTCTTTGACGGGTGCCGCAACTCGACGATCTGAATTGCCTTCGCGAAGAACGGGGTTTACGGCGCTACCAAGAACCGTCGCATACCGGGCACGCGTTGTCTGTTCGGCTTCGGTTTCAGGTTCTTCGGGAAAGTCAGGAATGGCATAACCATGGGATTGTAGTTCAGCGATGGCTGCCTTGAGTTGAGGTACGGAGGCGCTGATGTTTGGAAGCTTGATGATGTTGGCGTCCGGGGTTTTGGCCAGCGCGCCGAGTTCCGCCAGAACATCGGATTGCCGTTGGTTTTCAGGCAGGCTTTCACTGAAGGCAGCCAGAATCCTACCGACAAGCGAGATGTCTTTCAGGTCGATGGAGATGCCGGATGATTGGGTGAATGCACGGATAATAGGCAGCAGTGATTGCGTTGCCAGTGCCGGTGCTTCATCGGTTTTCGTATAAATAATTCTGGGTGCGTCAGCGGTCATTTTTGGCTTGGTGAATGAAGGGAATCGCAATAAATTAGTTGGTAATCACTTAATTTAACAGTATCCAGGAAGAACGACAATTAGTGACGGCTGAGTCGCTCTTTGTCTATTGTGATTGAAAAACAGAATAAGTTATGCTGGCAAGCGTATATTTTTCCGGTACATAACCAGTTACGGTTCAAAGAGAGTTAATCCATGAATACGGTGAAGCCGTTTTCACGTCGGCATGATCTGGATGCATTGCGTGCGATTGCCATGCTGTTAGGTATCGCGCTGCATGGACTGTTAGCCTATACGGGATCTCCGTGGGCGGTGCAGGATGCGAATCAGGCACCATGGCTGGGCCCGGTTTTTATGATGATTCATGGTTTTCGAATGCCATTGTTCTTCCTGGTAAGTGGTTTTTTTACGGCTATGTTATGGCGTAAGCGCGGACTGCAGAGTCTGTTGAAACATCGTTTTTTAAGAATCTTTGTGCCTTGTATGGTCGGCTTAATAACCGTCATCCCGGTGATGAACTGGGTTTCAGAAATGGTGGCTCGTCAACCGGCGGTTCTCAAGAAGGAGATGGGTGTCGATGCCACTATTTGGGAGGCAGCGATGTTCGGGGATGTTGCTGCATTGAAACGTATTCTTGAAAATGGCGACGACATTAATGCTCCTGACCGGGATCGACAATCGACGCCTTTGATTGTCGCTGCATATTTTGGACACTCTGATGTGGTCGAGTTTTTAATTGCTGAGGGCGCGGACTTGTTTTATCGTAATCGGGATAATGCGAACGCATTGGATACAGCACGATTTGCCCAGCGCCATCAGATTGTGAAGATTCTGGAAACCGCGATGAAGGAGGCGAAAGCCGGCATCTCCGAATCTACCGTTTCTTCTGAACCGGATGATCCAGAAAGTTGCGGGGGCTGGGTCGAGGGCGATTTTTTTGACGCAGTCAAACGTGGGGATGATGAGGTGGTTCGTCAGTTGTTAGAGCAGGGAGCAGACCCCGGGCAACGGCAGGATCGGATGACGGCTTTGACCTGTGCCGCAGTTTGGGGACAACCGACGGTCGCGAGGATCCTGCTTGAGGCGGGAGCCGATGTGAACGCTCAAAATGAGGATGGGGGAACGGCGTTACACGGGGCCGTGTTCTTTGGACATGTCGATGTGGTGCGGGTCCTCATGGATGATCAGGCGGATGTAACGATCAGGAATTTCCTTGGTGAAAAAGCAACGGATTATGTGACGCGTCCCTTTACCCAGAAGGCAGGTAAAGAGGTTGATCATCTCGCAGCGCAGATGCCCATTGATGTTCGACAGAATGATGTTCGTCAATCGCTGCCCGAGATGGCGGCAGTTTTGAAGGTCGAGGTTGGCGCCGACAAAGATGAAGAAGAAATACCAAGCCTTTCCGACATCTATTGGTGGATGGTGTTTGGGGAAGTCTGGAATGTCACGGATGAATTTCATTTGGTGCTCACGCCTGTTTTTCACCACCTCTGGTTCTTGTGGTTTCTGTGTTGGTTAGTCGTTGGGTTTGCTGTCTATGCCATGTTTGCACAACTTGTCGGGCTTACGTCCTTGCCGAATTTACTGATCGTTTCCCCGTTAAGGTATCTGTGGTTAGTCCCCGTTACGATCATTCCTCAGGCGTTCATGGGGGATGGGTTTGGTCCGGATACGTCGGCTGGTTTGATGCCTTTTCCGCATTTACTGTTTTACTATGCAATCTTCTTTGGATTTGGAGCGCTGTATTTTGACTGCGAGGATACCGCGGGAGAATTGGGGAAACGTTGGTTTATTACTCTGCCCTTTGCACTGGTGTTGTTCTTGATGGGAGCAGGAATTGAAACCGGGGATGCGGGGATCTTTGAAGGTAAACCCAAGTTTGTACAGCAAACAATCTCGGCTGTTATTCAGGTACTGTATGTCTGGTTGATGACGTTTGGTTTAATCGGTTTGTTTCGAAAACTGATGTCATCCGAGAACAGGGGGATGCGTTATATTTCCGACTCGTCTTATTGGCTTTATCTGGCGCATCTTCCCTTGATGATCTGGCTGCAGTGGTTGTTTCGTGACTGGGATCTGGACGGGACGCTTAAGTTTGTATTGGTTTGTACGATTTGTACGGGTACCCTGCTGGTGATGTATGAGTATTTGATCAGGTATTCACCTATCGGAACTATGCTCAACGGAAAAAAGGTGAGAGCATCGGAGTGACGGAGCGGATCGGTGCCCCTACTAAAATCTGATCTTTAGCTCTACAATTCAGGGTTATGTCACCTTTTTTAACTGTTTTGCTGTATTGTCTGCTCACGATGGCTGCCTCACTGGCAGGTGGATGGTTACCGTCGCTGATTAAACTCAATCACTTGAAGCGGCAACTGATGATGAGTTTGGTCTCGGGTGTGATGCTCGGTGTTGCTCTTTTACACATGCTACCCGCGTCTTTGGAGCATTTAAAATCAGCATCGATGGCGGGCGGGGCAATGCTGGCCGGATTGTTGGTTATGTTCTTTTTGTTGCGCGTGTTTCATGTGCACTCCCACGCGTCGAACGACGGCCACGATTGTGAACATGAACATCATCAGGGAAATACAGGGCATGGAGATCAGACCGGTCAGGGTAATTCGCATCAATTCAGCTGGGTTGGTCTCTTTGTCGGACTCGCCATTCATTCGCTGCTTGACGGTGTGGCGATGTCCGCAAGCGTCACGGCGGACGTGTTCCATGGTGTATCGGCAACGATTTTTCTGGGATTGGGGACATTCTTAGTCGTCTTCCTGCACAAGCCTCTGGATGCACTGGCCATTACGTCACTGATGCATGCAGCGGATTGGTCCTCGCGTATGCGTGTGGTGGTCAATGTCTTGTTTTCGATGATATGTCCCCTGGGTGCGATCCTGTTCTGGTTCGGTGCTGAACAGTACACCGGGGAACAGAACATGTTGATTGGAATCGCATTGGCTTTTTCTGCCGGGTTCTTTTTATGTATTGCTCTGAGCGATCTTTTACCGGAAGTTGCATTCCATTCGCATGACCGGGGTAAGTTAACAGCTGCATTCGTGCTGGGGATTTTATTGGCTGTGGCGATTGAGTCAATGCATTCCCATGAACATCCGGATACGGAAGATCATGGGCAGGAACAATCGGTACCGGTGGATTCGCATGACCATGCGGGACATCAGCATTGAATTTCCGGACAAACGCCTCTTAAGCCGGCCTTCACATTGGTGATGATCCCTGATTTTTTGGTTTACAGGTTAGCTTACCGCTTGGGGACGAGAAATACAGTGCCATGGAAGAAGAAGCACAACATACCTTCGATGCTTCCATATTCTCGATGGAATCCATGTCCGTTGAAACGTCCACAACGATTGCGGAATCGTTCGCGGAGGCACATCGAGCGCGGGACACGGCTGTGCTTTACAAGGAAACTATTGTTCCGCAAGCGCGACAGACGTTGGAATCAGACCAGGCGTCCTATGCCAACGGAGCGGTTGAATTTGATCGGGTCATGCGGGATTTTCGAAATCTACTGATGCTAGAGTTAGGTTACCATCAAGCCATTACAGATTTGGCGGTTGCGGTTGCAAAATTACAACAGGCCGTAGGTGAAAGTACACTACTTTTGCAGGAATGAAATTCATGCTCCTGCCAACGATCAAGTTGATTCGCTGTCGCAAAAAATCGGTCGCGGATAGATTATTTCGGTTGAGTTGAAACTAAGCCAATCACGGCCCAACAGGTTCCCCAGTAATTTGATGTTGCGCCAGGTTTATTGTTCCTGACTTGCTTCGTACCAGGGACAATCCAGTGCCCTTTTTCAGTCTGGGTTCGAATGAGAAAGTCGTGAGCCTTTTTTACCGGCTTGACAAATTCGCCCTTTGAACGTGAGAGGGCATACAGTGCGATTCCGGTTGCCAATGCATCACTTGGGTGCCCGGTATCCCATCCCCATCCACCATCTTCATGTTGAGAATTCAGTAAGAGTTTGAGAGAAGCTGACTCCTGCTGACCGCCAAATTCTTGTTCAAGCAATGCTCGAACTGCCATCCATTCGGTCGTTTGTCCGGTAAAGTCACCTAACGTAAATTTTACGGCTTTGTCGAGTGTCTTCTGGTGTTCATCCAAGGCAAGATCATGA
>JAYZPA010000180.1:0-6192 GCA_036150515.1 Planctomycetota bacterium | reverse complement strand
TCAAGATTGTGGGATTTGCAGGTTACCGTGGATCCGGCAGCACGAGGGCAGTTGTTTTCGGAAGCGCCCTTTAAGGATGAACTGCAGGGGATGACCAGCGGTACCGCTATGGCAATTGTATTGAAATCGGCAGGGCTGATTTTATTCCCGGAAAAACCCATAGGGAGCGACGTGCGAATGAGAATTGCAAAACCTGCCAAGGATCGCGAATCATGGCCCGTAGGCTGGGAACCAGGCGAAAATCCGGGAAAGGCTGCACCGGATCTGTTTAATGAACTGAGTGTTGAAATAAAGAACACCGAGATTTCCAAGACGATTAAAGCAATCAGCCAACGGTTGGAGACCCCCGTGTTGATCGACTATGGGATCATTGTTCAGCGGGGGATTAATCTTGAAAAGAAAGTGAATGTTCCACCGGGCAAGACGTTCTACAAGAAGATACTGGATATTGCACTTTCGCAGGGTGGTTTGCGCAGCGAAGTCCGCGTGGATGAAGCGAACCACAGTTTCCTGTGGATCACCTATTAAGGGTGAATCCGCCGCCGCACCTGCCCCTGTTTTTTCGGACAGTTATTCTTCAAAGGCAGCGTCGAATTGGATATCGGATGGACTGAAGTCCAGGCTTTTGGTGAAAGCACAGGCTTCTTCAGCACCGTATTCACGATCCATTCCACAGTCTTCCCATTCGATGGAGAGCGGACCCTGATAGTTAACATGGTTCAATGCGCGAATGATTTCTTCAAAATCAACGCCCCCTCGACCCGGACTACGGAAATCCCAACCCCGTCGCGGGTCTCCAAAATTCAGGTGGCTACAGTTAATGCCTGTTTTTCCGTTGAGTGTTTTGATGGCGTCTTTAATATGGACGTGGTAAATACGGTCAGGAAAGGCACGAATGAATTCAACCGGATCAATTCCCTGCCAGATGAGATGGCTGGGATCAAAGTTAAAGCCGAATTCTTCGCGGTGATCGAGTGCTTCCAGCGCTCGTTGAGCTGAGTAGATATCAAAAGCAATTTCTGTAGGATGGACCTCAAGAGCAAACTTTACTCCACATTCTCCAAACACATCAAGGATGGGGTTCCAGCGTTCGGCCAGCAGATCGAAACCGGCATCAATCATCGGTTCGGTAACGGGTGGGAACGAATAAATCATATGCCAAATACTGGATCCGGTGAAACCGTTGACAATATCAATGCCAAACTTTTGAGCTGCGTGCGCGGTATCTTTCATTTCCTGAATACAACGTTCATTGATCCCGGCCGGATCGCCGTCACCCCATACATGTTCCGGGAGGATCATTTTGTGACGTTCATCGATAGAATCCAAAACACCCTGGCCTACGAGGTGGTTGCTAATCGCAAAACACTGTAGGTTATGCCGTTCGAGCTGTTCATGTTTTTGAGCACAGTAATTTTCATCCGTGACGGCCGCCTGAACATCAAAGTGATCGCCCCAACAGGCGAGTTCGATCCCGTCATATCCGAACTCCGCAGTTTTTTGACACATTGTTTCAGCGGGTAGGTCAGCCCATTGGCCTGTGAACAGGGTTACCGGACGTGCCATGGTGTGCTCCTTCTGGTGAATCGTTTGGTTTGTTTCGAATTTAGATTTAACGGATAAGGTATGTATTCTATTGTGTCGCTGTGCGGGTGGATATTCAAGTCCTGAGACTATACCATCAATTGTTCCAGCTGGTCGACGAGTGAGGCAAACCGGGCGAGCGCCGTGTCCACAGGCTCTGTTTGTTCCATATCGACACCAGCGGCTCTTAGCAAATCAAGGGGATCCTGACTGCAGCCACCCTTTAGAAAAGTGTGATAGTCCTGGAGTTCTTTCGGCCCCCCGTCTAAGACACGACGACTCAAGGCAATGGCCGCGGATAAGCCGGTTGCATATTTGTATACATAGAAGGCTCGATAAAAATGTGGGATCCGAAAGCATTCCAGCGGCAGACAATCGTCGATTACAAAGTCCGGACCGAAGTAGTCACGAAGTAATGTCCCATAGACATCCTTAAAACTGCGAACGGTTAGCGGTTCTCCCTGTTCCGCCATCTCATGTGTGATTTTTTCAAATTCCGCAAACATGGTCTGACGAATGATGGTACCCCGAATGGCATCGATGTCCCGGTTCACCAGATAAGCCCGTTCCCTGTCGTCGGTGGCATGCTCCATCATGTATTCGCTTAACAGTTGTTCATTGAACGTGCTGGCCACTTCGGCAACGAAGATGGTGTAGTTATAGTATTCGAAACTTTGTGCGGCTGAACTGTTAAAGGAATGCATCGAATGGCCGGCTTCGTGGGTCAGGGTGAAGACGTCATTGAGTACTTCGGGTTTATAGTTCATCAGGATATAAGGATCACCGACGAAAGAGCCGGCACTAAAAGCACCACTCTGTTTACCCTGATTGGGATAACGATCACACCAACGCCCGTGGAGACCTGCTGACAGTGTATGACAATATTCCTCACCGAGCGGTGCCAGCGACTGCAAGACCATTTCAGTCGCTTCATTCCAGGTGTTCGTCATCTGAAGATCATTGATAATCGGAACGTAGGTGTCATATTGATGCAGATCATCCAGTCCCATCAATTGTCGCCGCAGATCATAATAGCGGTGGAGGGGCTGAAAATGATTACGGACACTCTGGATCAGATTGTCATAAACGGTGGCCGGAACGTTATCCGGGAATAAGGCGGCACTGAGTGCACTGTCGTAACCCCGCACACGCGAATAGTAAACATCCTTTTGGATCGATCCGCAGAGTGTGGAGGCCAGTGTGTTTTCGTGTGCCTGGAATTGGCCATAGTATTGATCAAAGGCAGTTTTTCGCACCTTCCGACTTGGAGATATTAACAGTTGCCCAAACGTGGCATTGCTTAATTCAACCTGTTCCCCTTTTTCATTTTCCACAAACCCGAATTTTAAATCCGCATCGTGCAGCTGGCGAAAGGTAGTGCTGGCCGTTCCTGACATCTCGGTTTGCATTGCCAGTAACTGTTCCTGCTCGGGACTGAGTGTATGTTCCCGGTATCGCAGGATACGCGTTAGCAATAGTTGATAGTGTTCAAGGCATTCCGTTTTCATCCACTGGGAAATTAAGTCAGCATCGATGGAGAGCAGTTCAGGACGAATCCAACTGGCGGCTTCCGCCGCGCGAGCCCCCAGGTTTCGCATGCGGGATTCTAACGACTGAGAGTCCGCGTCGGCCTGGTCTTCGGTTAGACGCAGGAATGCATAATAACCAAGTCGTTCCAGCAGCATCTCGGTTTGACTGTCAAATGCCAGCAGTTCGGCAAGAGCCTCTGCCGATTCTCCCAGCTTTCCCTGAAACGCGCTGTATTTTTCAAGCATGTCTGTCGCGATTTCGTAATCTGTTTCCCAGTCTTCGACCGATGGATAGAGACTGCTGAGATCCCAGGTGTCTGTTTCGGCGACTTCGCTGCGAGCGGGGAGTGAAAGAGTGGTTGTCGTTTCGGTCATAACATAGAGTCCTGTTGCGGGGCACGATAAAGTTAAATTGAAATGATCCCCGGGGGCTGGGCTTGGTGAATGGAGAAGGTTTGCATTACCATTGCCAGACTCCTGAACCCCATGACAGCCCGGCACCAAAACCGCTGAATAAGATACGGTCTCCGCTGGCAATACGCCCCGCCTGATTTGCTTCAGACAGCGCAAGTGGAATGCTGGCGGCCGAAGTGTTTCCATATCGGTTCAGATTGACAAATACGTCATCCGGTTTGAGTCCCAGATCCATAGCCGCGGCCTGAATGATACGATTGTTCGCCTGGTGGAGAATGGTCAGATCAATGTCCGAGGCCGACATCTGAGAATGTTCGAGGACCAGATTGATGGAATCTGATAGCGTGCGGATCGCCCACTTAAAAACAGAACGACCGTCCATGGTGAGATACTGAAGGTTTTGGTCTAGTGCCTCCGCCGTTGCAGGACAGCGTGTTCCCCCGGCAGGCATTTGTAACAAAGAGGCTCCGTTGCCGTCTGCGCCGAGTGTATATGAATGAAATCCCTGATTTTCGGAACCGGGTCCAAGGATGACCGCGCCCGCACCATCACCAAACAAAGGATAGGTCTTTTTGTCCGTCGGATTGACCGTACGGCTCATCAGGTCCGCGCCGATTACCAGGATTCGCTGGTACGTTCCGGTTGCAATAAATTGCATGCCGGTAACCAAGGCATACATAAACCCCGCACAGGCAGCCCCGATGTCCATGGCCGGTGCGTTGGAAGCAAGCAGTCGCTGGACATGACATGCAGTGGAAGGGGTAGGTTGATCCGGGGTAATGGTGGCTAACAAAATCAGATCAATTTCATTGGAATCAATTTTGCCGTTGGCCAAACAGTCCTGAGCAGCAGCAAAAGCGATGTCACTGGTTGCCTGATCCGCGGCTGCTTTACAGCGGGATTGAATACCGGTTCGCTGAATAATCCAGTCAGCGTCATAACCTAATTCAGCCAGGTCTTCGTTATGGACGACATCCGGTGGTGCGTACGATCCGGTTGCAAGAATCTGAACGCCGGTTAAACGGCTCACCTGACGACTTTGCGAAGCAACCACAATGCGATCCGGGCTGTCAGCAGCGGAATCGGCATTGGACGATGGGGGGAATGGGGACATGAGAACAAAGACGAGGATTCGGTTGAGTATGGAAAAGGGTTATACGAGACGATCTTCTACATGGATCCAACTCTCCGTGGCATTGGATTCAAGCACCGCATCGGCAATGAGTTGAGCATTCAGGCCATGGTCAAAACTGGGAATGGCGTCACGACCTTCAGCAATGGCGGAACAGAATTCCCAGATCAGATCATAACGGAAAACATCTGCCGGTTTGCCGATGGTGGGATCGCGGGGACTGTCAGCAGGCTTCAAAAACTCCTGCGGTACATCGATGGGGGCAACATCCTGACCCGACTTGCCAATCCAGACTTTGTTGGGTTCGTGTAGATAATAGCGAACCGTCCCCTCCGACCCATTGACTTCCGCTAACTCGTGACCAAAACCATTAAAGTGATAACCCTTGGCTACCGTTGTTCCTTCCCAAACGCCCACCCCGCCATTTTGAAAGACGCCGATCAAAGCGGACCAGTCATCGACATCAGACGGTGGACAGGATTCCCCGGTGGGAGTAACTTCACGCGGACAAAACTGAGCAATGCCGCCACATAGCTTCTTGATTTTTCCCATGAGCTGCATTGCAAAATCAATACGGTGAATCGTCATGTCAAATAAATCGCCGGCGCCCGCTGTTTTTTGGTACTGTCTCCACCCCCAACTGGTCTCCGGCCAGTCCAGGAAACGTTGACTGCGAAAATGCCTTGGCGTGCCGATGCCTCCGGTTGAAACGAGTTGTTGGATGTAACGCATCGAAGGTGCAAACCGATAAGTGAACGCCGTCATGTGAACCACGCCCGCCTGACACGCAGCATCTCGCATTGAACGGACCTCGGCTGCCGATAACCCTAAAGGCTTCTCGCACATGATATGCTTGCCACCTGCCGCCGCCGCCAATGCAATTTCCTGATGGGTAAAATTGGGCGTTGCAATGATTACCGCATCAATGTTTTCGTCACAACAAAGCGATTGGTAGTCCGTGGTTGCCTTGGGAACTCCCCACTCCTGCTGCCGCTGCTGAAGCAGGGATTCATTGGCATCACATATCGCCACTAATTCTGCGCGGGGATCAATCGCAATGCCTGGCACATGGTGATAGTCACTGACAGCACCCACCCCAATGATGGCGATACGAATCGTAGAAATGGAAGAGGACATGGCAGGATCTCGTGAGGGCCTCGTTGATGGATCAAGGAACAAACCGAATGCAATGGCACCCAAAGGCCTTTTGGATTCGCCGTCTGCGAATGATGATTTTGTTGCTAGCAGTTTAATATTTTAACCAGTTTGGTTAAACGCCCTCGGCTTGACTATTCCATGTCAAAATAACAATTAATTCATATCTAACCCCCCAAAGGGGGGTATTGCAAGTAGGCCTTCCGAATTACATTGGGTTTTTCGACATTGGAGTTTTGTAGCGGTTAGTGAGGAATACTAAGGGTACTACAGGCTCAAGCATTATCTATATTAACAAGCTTTCTATATGTGCATTCTTGCAATTCAATACAAGTCGGTGCCGGAAGCGCCGATTTTGGTCGCAGCGAATCGTGACGA
>JAYZPA010000179.1:0-13920 GCA_036150515.1 Planctomycetota bacterium | reverse complement strand
GCCATGAACGGTAGTTCTGCCTGTAGATTTTTTGTAATCACCTGAGGATAAGTCACCAATCCGGCGGTAACATTCTGATACAGGATTAAAACAGCGTCCGTAGCCAGAAAAGCCTGCGGTAAAACCAAACGACGATTAGCGCTGTCATCAAGGGTGCGTTCCATCCATTGAGTCGCCATCGTATTAGCAGCACTCGACTGTAAGCTCATCACAAACCGACTCAGAGAACAGATACGTTCGCTGCGCATAGGATTGCGTTTGTAGGCCATGGCCGAAGACCCAATCTGATGTTCTTCAAATGGTTCTTCAAGTTCCTTTCGATTTGCCAACAAGCGAAAATCCGTTGCCGCCTTATGGGAACTTTGAGCAATTCCGGACAACACATCCAGAATTTGACTATCCACTTTGCGTGAGTAGGTTTGCCCGGTCACTTGGTAACTGGATTGAAATCCCAGTTTTTCGGCAACCCGGGATTCTAGAGCTTTGACTTTTCCATGATCTCCATCAAATAGTTTCAGGAAACTGGCCTGAGTACCGGTTGTCCCTTTGGTACTACGGGCCTGCAAACTGCTCAAGCGATAAATCACTTCGTCCAGATCCAGTGCAAGATCATAAGCCCACAAACAGGCTCGTTTGCCGACCGTCGTGGGTTGCGCTGGTTGCATGTGAGTAAAACCGAGCGTCGCCAGATCCCGAGTTTCCTCCGCAAAGGATCCCAGCTGATCGATAACTGCAGCGAGACGCTGACGAATGGAGGTAAGGGCTTCTCGCAAGATAATCAGGTCAGTATTGTCGGTAACAAAACAACTCGTCGCACCCAAATGGATAATGGGGCGTGCGGCCGGGCACACATCTCCGTAAGCATGGACATGAGCCATTACGTCATGTCGCAACTTCTTTTCGTACTGACTTGCAGCGGCGAAATCAATCTGGTCCGCATTTTTCTTTAGCTGATCTATCTGCTCATCCGTAATGGCCAGTCCCAGCTCCTGCTGAGCTTCCGCCAGACCGATCCAGATTCTGCGCCACGTTGAAAATTTTCGTTGCGGGCTAAACAACTCCGCCATCTCGGCAGAAGCATAACGATTCACCAGTGGATTCTGGTACCGATCGTACGTCATTCGTGACTCCGTATCATTACAGCTCTGTTAAAAACATTGACCCCTACACTACCGTTGTACCCTGCCGCTTGCATTTCCTCCAGCCAATGCCATGACCTCTTGCTCAGTAATATAATTGAAATCGCCTTTTATCGAGTGTTTTAGACAACTGGCAGCCACCGCGAAATCAATGATTTGTTGAGGCTCGTTGAATTTCTCACTGTGCAAGGCATGTAACAGCCCGGCGGCAAACGAGTCACCTCCGCCTACGCGATCCACAATGTGGCCAATTTGAAAAGGAACATAATGACCGGCCGTATCAAGTGGTGAAAAGCAAACTGCGTCGCTGGCAACATCCAATAACATAGCACCCCAGTTATTGTGATCCGCGGTAATGCTCTCACGCAATGTAATCGCCACTCGACTTACATTGCCGTAACGACTGACGATTTGGCGAGCAACATTTTCATAAGCAGCAACGTTTAACGCACCGGAATGGACGTCCGTATTTGCTGGATGAATATCCATAACATCTGCGGCATCTTCCTCATTGCCAATCACCAAATCAACATACGGTAACACATCCGCCATACATTCCCTTGCCAATTCACGACCTTCCTTTTCGGAGTGCCAGTTCCACAGCTTGCCACGATAATTCAAATCACAGGAAATCTGCACTCCTGCATCCCGGGCCTGCCTTATTAATTCCAAATTAGACGCACACGCACCCTGACTAATTGCCGGAGTTATCCCCGATACGTGCAACCAGTGAACGCCCTCCAACAAACTGGGGAAATCGTACTCATCCGCATGAGCCAACGATACGCTGCTATAACTACGGTCATACAATACCGTGGAACCACGTTGATTTGCTCCACACTCCACATAGTAGACGCCAAGTCGCCCTGGTCGTTTAAGTATTCTCGACGTATCCACCCCCAAACCACGCAAGGATGCCGTAAGACTGTCTGCTAAAGCGTTTTCCGGTAATGCGGTTGCATATCGAACGTCATTACCTAACATAGCCAGCGAAGCACAAACGTTGGCTTCACCTCCTCCCCAGGTAATTTCCACCCGCCCGGGCAATACCTGACGTAAACGCAATTTGTGTTCAGGTGCAATCCGCATCATCACTTCGCCAAATCCTAAAAACATGGTGCTCCTTTCCTTTCTTCATCGGATTGGCTGGTTGGTCGACCTGTCGAGCAACCAGACATTTACATATTGGTCAGGTCATCTTCACCCTGACCGGTGAGTAGCTCCATCGCCGCTGTTAATTCCTGTTGATTACAATAATCATGTGCATAGACACGACAAATTCGCTGAGCTATCGGTTGACAGTCTATCAATTCATGGCAAGTTAATCGTTTCAGTGTATCGGCGCCTGTATCCAATATAAAGTTCTGATCCGCCGTGGTTCCCTGCGGATGCGGTCGATAGAGTTGGCGGGCTATATCAATTCGCAGCTCGAGATCCTGAAGTTCAAGCGGGAGAAAACTCCGAAGCTTGCGGTCCACAAAGTCACTGTCTGAAAAAATACTGCTTGCCTCACTGTCAGATTCGTCAAACGTGATCGTCCGCTGACAAACCATCTTCCATGGAATCCTGCAATGTAGGATTTGATCCCATCGCTGACCAAGCTCTCCCCGATGACCCGATTCAGCGGACCAAGTGGCTACGGCGGATAAGAGGGATGATTCGGTAAAATGCAGATACGATTGCATGTGATCCCGTGGGTTCCCCGGAAACAATTCCGACATGGACTCCGCAAGTAAATCGCTTAGTGTTAAATCGATCGCCCGGACCCGACGGTGAAAATAAACGTTGCGGAATAACTCGGCTCGTGCCGTCATAAACCGCAGCAATGCAGGAATGCCCCGATCCTGTAATGTCAAACCACGTTCACTGAAATAGCTATATCGTAACAATCGCTCGATATCAAAACTACGTTGACTATATCCGGTCATGTATGCATCGCGCAAAACAAAGTCCATGTTGTCCACAGTATAAATACCGCTGAGTAAACTACGAAGGAATATTAACCAACGCGGCTGCTGGTGATCAGAATCCGGCTGAGCACGCTGAATGATCCAGGCAACTTGGTTCGGATCCAATTGTTCGTCCGATGACAGCTGACTGTTCGGATTACCTCGGATCTGTGATAAATGTGAACCCAACTCACTGCGAATTATCTGTGCGCCTAATGATTCATGCGTTAATGAAAATTGCTGTAAATAGTGCTCGTCAAAAAAATGACCAAATGGACCATGCCCGATGTCATGAAGTAGACCGGCCATCCGCATTAACGATTCCACATATCCCAGACTCGGAACTTCCGAACAAACCATCTGTAAACTCGGATATAAATGCTGTACCCAACGACTCGCTAAATGCATTACCCCCAGAATATGCTGATATCGTGAATGCTCGGCGGAAGGATAAATCCACCAGGCCGTTTGAAGCTGATGGATATAACGCATCCGCTGTACCCACGGATGTTCAATAATGTCTCGCTCACAGACTTCCGACGGCGGTAACGGATTTTCACCCCCGTGTGTCCGGTAGTCCACGTAGGGTATATATCCATGGATCGGATCGTGACTCAATGTCTCCCATTGGTATTGGTTCATGAAGCGGATTATCATGCCCTGAGAAACGAAAGTCCAGCAGGCTTACTGTTTTTTGATGATCAACCTCCTTACTTCCCAATTTCGGGGTACGGTAATAGCCGGGCCATTGCAAAAGTCCTCATATCCAAATACGAAGTGCATAAAATGTTAAACTGCGCAATGTTTGTCATTTATCTACA
The DNA here is from genome assembly GCA_036150515.1 of Planctomycetota bacterium. GTDB lineage: Bacteria > Planctomycetota > Planctomycetia > Pirellulales > Pirellulaceae > UBA721. Next base: position 10,011 of record JAYZPA010000179.1, on the reverse strand, counting down.
TTCCAGCTCAATTCATTTGCCACAGATTGATACAATCGGCAGCACCGTGTTTCAGGTTAAAAACTCATTCCACCGATAAGGAGAGGGACGTGTCGTTTTTTTGAACCCGGCGGCGAATAAAAGTTTTTGCCTAAATTACCTGACCCGCACAAAATCACACACGCCTTTACGTAAAATGAACCTTGTAAATCGGAGCATGTATGCTCCATTCCATGGAAGCCCGACAAACAAGGCAACTCATACCAATCCTGGAAAATCACTTGACCAACTAATAAGATCCTTAACTTCGAGGTCTTCGTTGACCCGAATGTTAAAAGATAACTGTAGTTTGGCAACTTGTAAAAATCGAAGGAACTGCACCGTGGCAAAATCGATCTGCCTTAGCCTGCTGACTCTGCTGACCCTAACTCTATGTTCTGCCTCAACGTGCAATGCTGCTCCGGCGGCAGATCAGTTATTATCCAATAAAACGAAGGCATTTGTATCGATTCCCGATCTGGACGAATTGCAAACACGATTTGAAAAAACTCAGGTCTATGAACTATTAAACGATCCGGTTGTCAAACCGTTTGCAGAAGACCTGAAACGTCAATTACAAGCGCGGTTCGATCAGACACAAGCTCGATTAGGCATTAGCTTTGAGGGTCTGGAAGCGCTGAGTGCAGGCGAAGCAGCCTCGGCGGTTCTGGCTCCGGACGACGAAGCACAACCTCACGCACTGGCGATCATTGTCGACGTAACCGGATCGCTGGAGGATGCTCAGGAACTGGTCGATCGAATCGGTGAAAAGCTCGTTGAAGATGGGGCCGAAAAATCGGAAACCCAAATCGCCGGTCACGACATCGTGATGTACACGATCACCGATGAGCACAATCCTGAAAAAAGCTACAAAGTATACTACCGTATTCACGATGAACATATCATCAGCACCGACCATGCTCTGGTTATGGAAGATATTTTGACCCGCTTTGAAAATCCGGGCGAAGACAATGTCGCCTCCATCCCAGCGTATCAAACCGCAATGGATCGATGTCAGAAAGCAGCTGGGGACGTCTCTCCTCAAATACGATGGTTTGTCGAACCTTTTGGATATGCGAAAACCATCCAGGCAGCAGCCGGGATAACACCCCAGGGTAAGAATTTCCACGAGCTTCTGTTGGGCCAGGGATTTGATGCGATACGAGGAGTTGGGGGATGGGTCCATGTCTCGGAAGGAGATCATGAATTCACTCACCACACATGGATCTCCGCGCCTCCGGCAACAAAAGCCATCGAGGCTCAAATCGCAGCTGAAATCAAAGATACCGAAGCCGGGACTCCTCCGGATGCACGCATCGCCGCGAAGGATACCGACCATTTTGTACATTCCGCACGGATGCTAGATTTTCCGAATAGTGATGATCAAACTCCCCAAACCTGGATCCCGGACAGCGTTAGCACCTATTCCACCATTAACTGGAATATGAAAGCTGCGTTTGAATACGCAAAGACACTGGTCAACGAATATTTGGATGCCGAAGAAGATCAGGATCTGTTTGAAGAAATCCTCAAAGGGATTGCGCATGATGTGAATGGGCCGCAGCTTGATATTCGAAATGAATTTGTTGACTATCTTGCCGGTCGTATCTCGGTAATCACCGATTATCGGGAACCAATCGACGTAGACAGCAACCAATGGATGGCAGCGATTCAAGTGACAGACGCTCTGGCAGTTGAAAAGGCGGTCGCTAAATTTATGGCCGCCGAGCCCAATAAACATGAACGAGACTTCAACGGCCAAAAAATCTGGGAAGTGCTCAATGTCGAAGAAGATATCGATATCGAAATAGAAATTGATTTCGGAGAAGATGGATTTGGTGACTTTGGTGGTGAGGGATTTGGAGATACTACAGAAGAGGAAGAGTCGGTGGTGGAACAACAGCCTCTGATCAGTCAATGGGCCATTACGGTTACCAGCGAAGGCCATGTCATCATTGCTTCCAGTGCTGACTTTATAGAAGATCTGATTAAACAACAGGATGGCCCCGGACTACATCAGGCTGAAGACTATCTCCGCGTACAGAAAGCGCTAAACAGCATGGGCGCAAGTAGTACCAGTATGCGAATGTTCACCCGTCTGGATGAAAAACATCACCCCAATTATGAGCTCATCAAACAGGGTAAGCTGGAACACTCGCAGACGTTGATGGGCAAACTATTGGAACGCCTGATGGGCTCTTCGAATGACAATCAGAAAGTCGAAAAAATCGACGTTTCAAAAATGCCGGAATTCGAAGCCGTTGCCAAGTATCTGGGACCATCAGGAACCTTCGTCCGCACATCCGATGATGGCTGGTTCGCCTCCGGTGTTGTGCTGCGTAAGGAATAAGGCCGATTCCGCTTGGTTCCCGCAGTTGAACCACAGGCAGCACTTCACATTTGTTATCGGAAATAGACACGAATTTCTCGATTCGTGTTAATCACTTCTAACGACCATCGATATTGTCGAGTCGCAACAAGTTTTGCCGGCAAGTCAAAATAGACCATCATTTCCTTGAAGTTCTGATTTTGCTTGGTGATGTCATCCGGGGTTGGCTGTCCGGACAATTCTTTGCCAGCGGATAATACAAGCAAGTAGTATCGCCCAACCCCAATTTGTACTGAGAACTGACCTTGGCTATCGGTTATGACAAACTCGCCGCCAAGTCGACGTATCTCCTGAATCGTTGCCAAAGTGTCCGGTACTTCCATGCCCACTTCCAATCCTGTAACCGGAAACTTTTCGCTTGGCAAAGACTCCTCCGGTAACAAAAATACAAGCGCCCCGGCATCAATCGCCTCCGGGTCGTCGGTCGTTCGAAAAGTCACTCTCCCCCGACATTCCACGAGTCCAGAACCAGGAACTTCGGACAGTGGTTGCTCGGGGTCGACAGGGTTCATCACCGAACCTAACCAAAAACTGGTGAAGGCAACAAATCCCAACAATGCCGCAAAAATGTAAATCGTCGAACGGCTAATTCCCAGCTGAGCGTGGTTTTGTGTGTGCCGATGAATTTTGTCCTGATGTGGATTGGGGGCATGATCCCGGTTTGCGCTGGCAGCAAGATCATCAAAATGTTTGTCGGAAACCTCGACCCGGCGACCCCCGGTGTCCACGATGTCCTTCGCCCCCTCGTCAATCGTCGCCGATACCACCTCTGGTTCCGCGGCGGTCGTACTGGAATCCCCGGATACCACTGTCTCGGCAATGTCCACAGACTCGGGGGTTGTAATGATCGGAGGCGGTGCAGGAGAGCTTCCCTCTTGATCCTCTGAATTGACCAATGGTGGTACGCGAATGGACTGGTGGCAACCGGGACAAACCGCTTCGGTGTCCGCACGTGATTCCGGAACACGTAACGACTGACGACAGTGAGGACATTGAAATTGAATCATGCAAACAACGGTCTTCTTCTAGGAATGGTTGCGATCGATGCAGGTAAGAAAACATCCCCAACCAAGCATCCGACTCGATCGTATCGGTTCCACAGGGAAACACCACCACTATTGTGGCTTGCCTTGATTTCCCTTCGGACGGTCCTGACTATCACTGGATTGTTCGATAAGACAGACAGCCGTTGCAAGTACTAACAGGCATAAATCCACAGCAACTACAAATAAACCGGCCACCGCTATCCAGCGAAATGTCGCTGCGGCCCCGCGATCTGTCAAACCACCGGCAAGAAACACAGCCGCCACCGCAACCAAACTTGTTGCAGCGGCTGAAATCAAAATCAACGTTAATATAAGAATGATGCGACGCAACATGTTTCCTGTCCTAATTTACCCAACCTAGGTATTTTAAGTATCCAAGGACGACTGTCAACCAATATCCGCAATTGTTGAATTAGCCTTTGATCTCCCCAAAAACAGTTCTTGTAGTTCACCACAGTGGTCAAATCGATCTCCGTTCTCAATAATAATATCGTCACCTTTTCCAAACCAAAAGTCCGATGATTATAGCAGAGAAAAATTGAGGACGGATTTGTGAAACAGCAACCCAGCAAACCACCAGCAGGACGTACACCGGTCGGCCGGACATGGTTAGTGATCGTATTGGCCGTTGCGACATTGTCATCGTTGCCGGCAGCCATATACACATTAAAAAACAATGTGCAAGTCGAGGGTGCTCCCGGAAAAATCAGCGGGATTGGTGAAACGCCATTAGCATCCAACACGACGACCGGTGAAGTGGGCACCAAATTAGTGCACTTTGCGGACGATGGAATCCGTCGCACGTTCTTTTCAGAATATCAGGTGCTGAACTTCGTCAATTCACCTCCGGAAAGCCTTGAACGGATCCCATTGACACAGCGAGTCGCCACGATAGGCAAGCGACTGGTAGCCGTTGGACCGGTGATCAACATCACCCCTCTGGACGACTTTGGGCGACGTACGATTAGTATGAGTTCAGCTAAGGGTCCGTTACATCTGGTTCAGGGCCTTACCGAAGTCAATCCACGGTACGCAACACTGGATAGTCTGGTAACGAAGAATCCGATCATCTGGCAAACGCGAATTGCAACCAGTTCGATTCCCACAGTCGTTCTCAATCGGATTCTCAAAAACCACCTTGACATGAAAAACCCTGATGATCGACTAAAAATTGTTAGACTTTACATGCAATGCGAACGGTATCAGGATGCGATGTTTGAACTGCAGTCCGCGATAGAGCAGTTTCCGGAACTGGCGAACTTGAAACAACAAATCGTGCAACTCCGGCAGGCTTTGGCAGATCGACTTATTGAGGAAATTGAAAGCCGTCAGGAAGCAGGACAACATGCTCGGGTTTATCAATGGTTATCTAATTTCCCCAGCGAGGGAGTGGCGGTGGAGACGCTGTTACGGGCGCGTGATTTACTTAAACAGTACGATGAACAGTCTGCTCAGAGGGATAAAATTCTCAGCACCTTTGACGCATTGCTTGGTGAATTGGAAGATGCCCAGACACGCAGCGACCTGCAACCGATTCGGGATGAAATTCGCAGCCAGTTAAACATCAATACGCTGGCACGTCTGGCGGACTTTCAGCGGTTAGCTGGTGACACAGATTTAGGCCCCGATTCGCGTGTTGCTTTGGCAGTCAGCGGTTGGTTAATGGGGCAGGGCGAAGTTACCGAAAATCTGGCCGTTGCCATCTCTCTATTTGACGTCCGCAACGAAGTTCGACGTTTTTTGCAGAGCACAAATGCAGCCCAGCGGCAGGAAATCATGGAACGGCTGAAGGGACTCGAAGGGAGCACACCGGCCAACGTTGCCCGACTGCTAAAGGCCATGAAACCTACAATCGATTCAGTGACACCCGAGGGCGAGGATCCTCTCCACTATGAATTTGAATTGCCGGGTCCTGATGGAATGCCATTTCAATTTCATGTTCAGCTTCCTCCGGATTATGATCCCTATCGTAAGTATCCGTGCATTGTCAGTCTGCATGGAGGAGGGAATTCCCCGCAACAACAAATAGACTGGTGGTCCGGGCCTTACAATAAACAAACCGATTTACGGCTGGGACAAGCGGCTCGACACGGCTACATAGTAATCGCACCTGCGTGGACAAAGCCCTACCAAACATCCTATGAATACTCCGTTCAGGAGCATGGTCGGGTGTTATACAGCTTACGCGACGCAGCGAAACGGTTTTCCATTGACACCAATCGTGTCTTCCTGACCGGACATTCGATCGGAGGAGATGCAGCGTGGGACATTGGTCTTGCACATCCGGATTTATGGGCAGGTGTGATTCCGATCGGCGCAACCGCGGGTAAGTATGTGACTCGATACTGGGAAAATGCCAAACACGTTTCGTTCTACTTTGTGGGTGGCGAAATGGACGGAAATCGGGTGGCTCAGAACATGAGGGATTTCAACCGCTATCTTACTAAATTTGGATTTGACACAATGGTGGTCGAATACAAGGGTCGCGGCCATGATCATTTTCAAGACGACATCCATTTTATGTTCGACTGGATGCGTACTCATCGTCGCGACTTTGCACCAAAAAAAATCAAGTGTGCTTCGATGCGTCCTTGGGATAATTACTTCTGGTGGGTTGAACTGGACCAAATGCCAAGAGAATTTATAACGCTCCCCCTTGAATGGCCGCGTGAAGGTGCACGGGATGCTGTGCTAGAGGCCGAAATCGGATTGAATAACCGAATTCGGGTACGTAGTCCGGCCAATTCCATCACGCTTTATCTAAATCCGGATCTTGTGGATTTTCAACAAAATGTAACCCTCAACGTTATCGGTCGCGTTCGTACAGAACCAATCGTGCCCAATCTCGAAGTGATGCTGCAGGATGTGAGAACTCGAGGTGATCGACTCAATCCATTCTGGGCTAAAGTCCAGTTCACCCGTCCTTAGTACTCCGGGACGTGTCGGGGCGAAGATAGACGCCACTGCCATGCCTGCCAAACATAACGATCTGTTTGCTCAACGTTTTACTGGTTGTATTTGCAGATCGTCAATTGAAAACGAACCGGTTGCACCAAACATTCCAACTCGTAAAATCGCTTCCCTTGCCTGAATCGGTACGCGTAGAATCTTTTGAGATGCACCCCAGTTCTGAGTACCGATCAGGGGGCCCAAAACACCCGTCCCGACTTCTTTGCGGTTTTCATCGTAAAAGACAAAAACAAACAGGGGAACTTCATCACGTGAATGACCCTGCCGCACGTTTTCAAGTTTAACTTGCGCAGCAAAACGTAAAGTACCAATCACTCGACCATCAATCGGAAACCCCTGAAGCATGTGAGCAGACCTGCCGGGCGTCTCGTTGGTAAACATCACATGACGTTTTCCCTGAGCTGCGGTATCGTCACCAATAGCCTGAGCATGACGTTGGTAATACCAGCCGATCACAAACTGATAGCCCTCTTTAGAAAGTTCGAAGTCGCCGTTGAACAACGTTGGATTTAATGGATCCGGCTTCACTTGCCGGCTGTTTTCCGCACTTCCTGTCATCGGCACAAAAAGCGTCGGCCGCAGCGCTTCAGCCTTCATTTCACCTTTTACTTTTCTCAACGTGTACATCGTCTGTTGATACCGTTCTCCCACCGGAATAACCATCTGCCCACCTTCACGTAATTGATCGATGAGCGGCTGCGGTACACGTTCCGGAGAACAAGTCACAATGATCTTGTCAAACGGAGCGTACTCGGGCCAACCCTTGAATCCATCGCCAACCCGGGCAGAGACATTGTCGTACTTGAGTTTCTTCAATGTTGCCCTTGCGCGATTCCCAAGCGATTCCACGATTTCTATCGTAAACACGTGTTTCACCAGCGGCGACAACACGGCCGCCTGATAGCCACTGCCGGTACCAATTTCCAGAACTTTGTCGGTCGGCTGAGGATCAATCGCTTCGGTCATGAAAGAGACGATAAACGGAGCAGAAATTGTCTGCTGGTCACCAATCGGTAAGGACATATCAAAATAGGCCTGACCTCGCAGGTTGGTCGGTACAAATTCATGCCGGGGGGTCGCCAACATCGATTCAATAACACGCTGGTTCTTAATACCCGATCCAACGACCGCCTGCTGAACCATTTTCTTTCGCGGCAAAAGATAAGGGTCACGAGGTTGAGCCGATCCGCGCTGTGCCAGCAAACTCAGGGTCAGCAAACCCATCAGTGTACAAAGAACCCCACGATGCAGCCTACTACCACGCGGGGTCAAAAACAGATTCGGTAAATCCATGGTCCGTTCCTTCGTCTGCGGGTCTGGAGTTGCCAGACCATCATCATTCATCCTAAATAAAAAAACCAACCGTTTGAAATCATAACCAGGGTACTTGAGATTACCACCATTGTCTGGAAGACTGGTAGGGTACGCAACTAATTAAGGTAATTCAATACGTTTAAGGTCATATCGATGAGAACAAATCCTGTTAAAGAGAAATTACGTACCGGCCAGCCTTCCTTTGGCACGTGGCTATCGTTGGGAGATCTTCACGCCTCTCGAATCCTGGCGAGACTAGGTTGGGACTGGTTAACACTCGATATGGAACACATGGCCTTTGACTGGCGGCAGGCTGCCGCGATTTTCGGAGCCGTCGCGGATGCCGGCTGTGTGCCGCTGGCACGCATACCCGAAGGTAGCCATCATTACATTAAACGGGTCCTGGATGCCGGCGCATGGGGGATTGTCGTTCCGATGGTGGATACCGTTGAACAGGCAAAAACCGCCATTGCCGCTGCAAAATATCCTCCTACGGGAAACCGCAGTGTGGGCGGTGGTAGTCATTCCATGAACTTCGGAGCGGAAACGGGTGACTATTATCTACAGGCGAATGACGAGGTTCTGGTCGTCCTGCAGACCGAGAGTCCGGAAGGAATTGCTAATGCTGAAGAAATTTACAGCCTGCCAGGATGCGATGCTATCTTTATCGGACCAAATGATCTCCGATTTCAAATGCGCGATGCGGATGGGACGTTTCCAACCTCCGATGCACATGAAGAAGCGATCCAACAGGTCATTTCAATCGGTAAACAAACCAACTGTCCCACCGGAATCCATGCCATGGACTATGAAAGTGCTCTGCAGCGGGCAGAGCAGGGGATGCAGTTTATCGCCGTCGCCAGTGACTTAAGATTTCTTACACAACATGCAACCATCGCTGTCAATCAGGTTTGTCCGGAAAATCAAGCTGCAGATGTTGCCCGGTATTAACCCAACACCTCCCGTCCGTCGAATCGATACATCAAATACAATCGCATTCCGATTTGATTTGTGTTAAAATAGGTAAGTTAATAATCACACCGACAATACTTTATTAAGTGAGGCTCTTACCATGCGGTCCATCTTGCTGCATTCATTCGTTTTGGTGCTGGTCATTCAAGTAACGCAAGCCGATGCTGGAAATGTGATTGTGGATCCCTGTTGCCCTCGTGTGATCCGCTGTTGCCAGCCGGTGCAGATTTACCGCCGGCCTCTGGTACGTAATGCTTTGGTTGAAACTCGTCTTGCCCTGCATTATCACTTGAATTATCGCTATTATCGCGGAACACTATTCGGACCCCGCGTGATTTATGCCCACCCGCCCGTCAACGGGACCGTGGTACCTCAAACACCTATACGGCCTGTCAAACCAACTCCGGCAAAACCACAATATCTTGATAAACCAGCGTCAGCCGGAGAATCCAATCTGGTTCCGATCCAGCCCTCCAACGTCGCTCCGGAACCAGAGCTTAAACAACCGGAACCCGAACCGGAACCTGAACCCGCAACGGAAGATGACTCCGACGCTTTGGAGATACCTAAACCGATACTGCCGGACGAACCAACCAGTACCACCCTGATGCTACAAGTGCCCGCAGATGCTGTGGTTACGATAAACGGTTTCCGTACCACCTCGACGGGCACACGACGCACCTTTGTTTCCCGCAATCTCGATCCTCAGACGACCTACGTATACGACATTGTCATTCAGTGGCAAAACGGCACGATTACACAGCTACAACGGCGTTCGGTTAGGATCACTCCGGGGGCAACAGCGACCGTTCATTACCGTCAAACCCCAATCCAGCAAACGGTGGCAGAAATAGCAGCGCATTAGCCGTTGCCCAATTCAGAATACTGGCACATACTAAAAAGTTCCTCAGGCAATTAATCCATTGTATGAGGAACTTTTTTTATACAGGCCTTCACCGTAGTATCGCATTCATCGCTATGCTGGACGTCCAGGCCGTGGAAACAAACATAAGGTTAGATTGCTGTGTATGATCATCTTGCCCTCGTAGGCGCCACCGGAGCTGTAGGAACCATTGTCCGCCAACTGTTAGTCGAACGCGCATTTCCGTACAAGAGCATTCGATTTATCGCATCGGCGCGGTCGGCGGGTTCAAAGATCCAGTTTGATGGAACGGAACACACCGTAGTTGAATTAGGACCTGACAGTTTTGACGGAATTGATCTGGTCATTGCAAGCACGCCAGATGACATAGCTGCTCAACTCGTTCCCTGGGCAAAACAGGCAGGCGCTGTTGTCGTCGA
>JAYZPA010000178.1:0-20037 GCA_036150515.1 Planctomycetota bacterium | reverse complement strand
AGCATATGAGCGACCGGGGTGAGAGTTTCATGCAATTATATTTCCGGTCGATTGGTCAGGGGATGGCTTTGCAGGGGACGGATCAGGGAAGTTCCAGTGATTTGGGTCTTTTGTTTGCCTTGTTCTCCAGTGATCGCGAATACCGGATGAAATTAATTATGGCAAAGCAGTTTGAACGTATGGAGGGCTTACCGGATGTTTTGAGTGGACCGGAGGGTTCGACGATCATTACGTTACGCAATGACAAAGCATTGTCGATTTTAAAAGAGCAGTTGACGGAAGGTCACCGTAAGATCGGCATTTTCTACGGAGCCGGTCATTTTGATGACATGGAGCAGAAGCTCGTCAACGACTTCCATTTGCAACGGTTTGATGAGGAATGGGTGGACGCCTGGAATTTGCGTCGAGCGAAGAAGCCATAGTACAGCGGAGCCGGAGTTGTTTTCGGTATCTCAATTAATCGATTGGGTAATGAATTGACATGGCCACTTTATCCATAAGTGAAGTCACCACGTTTCGATGGTCTTTTCAGCGGGACGTTCAGACATATGCCCGTTTAGGCTTAACCTCGCTGGGAATCTGGCGACGGAAGCTAGCGGATTATGGTGAGGAAAAGGGAGCGGAGTTATTAGCCGAGAGCGGGATCAACGTTTCCCATGTCTATTTTGCTGGTGGCTTTACGGGGCATGACGGACGGTCGTTTGACGAGTCGGTTGAGGATGCCCGGCGCGCCATCGAAGTTGCATCGCTGGTACGGGCAGATTGCCTGACACTTTATACTGGTTCCCGAGGTGGTCACACACGCAATCATGCTAACCGCCTGGTGGAGACGGCGTTAGATCAGATATTACCTGTCGCACTGGAGAATGAGATAGCTCTTGCAATCGAGCCCATGGACGTTCGTGCGGCCGACGACTGGACATTTTTAACTGATTTGGAAATGACGCTGGAGCTGATTGACCGAATCAGCAGTCCGTATTTGAAGATGGCTATCGACACGTATCAATGGGGCGAAGACCCAAAGCTCTTTTCACTAATGTACGATTTAATTCCCCATTTGGCGATTGTACACCTGGGAGATTATCTTCATTCACCGTCGGCTGATCACGAGCGTTGTCTGTTGGGAAGAGGGATTGTTCCACTCGAGGCGATCGTGCATTGTTTGACTGAAAACGGCTATGACGGAAATTATGACGTTCGATTGATGGGTGAAGAAATCGAGTTGTCCAATTACGAAGATGTCATTCACCACAGTTGCCAAACGTTTCGGCAGGTGATGCAAACCGTTCAGGCATCCTGAGCTGCATGCGGGATGGTGGACATGGGGTTATACGCGGGATTTCCGCTTCGATCGTCAGATTGCAATCTGACAAGATGACTCAGGCGCTTTCAATTTGATCACGTAGTTCTGCTGCGCGTTCGTATTGTTCGTCAGCGATGGCTTTTTCAAGTTGTTCATTGAGCGTTAAGCCAACGTCATATTCCTCTCGCAGCGATTCACGCGTCTCACGTAGCTGTTGGACGAGTTCATCATCCTCGAAATGCTCTTCAATTTCATGTTCGGTAAATACGGCCTGGATTTTTCGCAAGCCGCTATTGATACGTTGGATAGCGACTTCCGCTGTAGCGGTATCTAATGCGTCCAGCGCATCTGCCTGAGTACGATGAAACAATACAAACGGTCGGTACTGTTCGTGGGTCACTCCCCAGCCTTCGACGGGTGCATGGGTTTTACAGAAGTCCATCAGAGCCAGCGTATGATCGGCATCGCGGATGACGTTCGGATATTGTTTTAACTGCAGCCAGCTAATACGTCGTTGATAGAACTGCATAAATTCACGATCAACTTCTATGCAATGTTCCGCATCCAGTTCCCAGTCACTGCCATGGGCAACTTTCTCCGCGATCAATGCATCAAGATAGGTATCCATCCCGGCCGGACGATGGCCATCGGGGCGTCCGGTGGTTTGCATTTGGAGAATACCCATTTCGACGCGCATTTGAATCACGTCGGTTTCCCCAAGGGAAACGAGTCGCACACCGATTTTGCCAACTTCAAATTCCCAATCTGATAGTAGCTGAGAGATATCTCGGGAGTCGTGCATGAACCGTATACTCGTTGATCATGAAATAACTTCGGTCAGAAATATCATTATCGTAGATTCCCGTTATTCTGTACAGGGGGAGGGAAACGGCAAGAGTCGGGCAAACCCTTTCAATCAGAGAATTTCTGTTGTCGCATCGACTTGCGTTGGCTGTTTTTTTTCTTTTTGTCCAGACGTCGTTGTTTTGAGGCTTTGGTGGGTCGGGTACTTTTGCGGGCTTTGGGGCGAACTAGAGCAGCGGTGATGATGCCCCTCAGTTTTTGAATGCAGTTTTCACGATTGCGATGCTGATCTCGATTACTTTGGCTTGAAACGACGAGCCGGCCTTCCTTATTAATCTGATTTTTGCATTGAATTCGGATTCTTTGTTTCACGTAGGCAGCAATGGAAGTGGACTGGTTCAGGTTCCAATGAAGGGTGACTTTCGAATTGACTTTGTTTACATTTTGACCGCCCGGACCCTGGCTGCGCGAAAAAGTTAGTTCGATTTCATCGTCCCTTAGTGATATTGAAGAGTTAATTGGTATCATGAGGTTGTTCAGTGCAGTTGAATACGACAGCACGTCGTCTAGGGAAAATAGATTCCTTTGATTTTAGTCATGTTGTCGGAATTTGAATTGCAAGACAAGAGAAGACTGTATATAGCCGCTTTCGTCTGTTAGTAGACCAAAACCTCATTGTTTGTTGCAAATTCACATAATTGCAGCGGTTGTACAACGGGCATTTTATAAACCCACCTAATTGAAAGCCATTGATTCAGGAACGTTGAAAATGAACAAATGGATGAATGTGTTGATGATTTTGATGATTGCCGGGATGATACCTTTGGCGATATTAGGCTTGTTATATTTTGCAACGGAGCCTGTTGATACTCACAAAGATAAAACGGATATTCCATCCCAGATACAGCAGGCGTCACCCTCCCCTGTATTGATCGGCGACGTAGATGGCGTACAGGTGTCGGGTCCATCCAGTAATGAGCAGACAAGGGTTGCCATTTCGGATGATCAAGGGGATGTGTTAGAAGACATTGGACGTCGCAAAGCGGGCGTGGACTGGCCGGGGTTTTTGGGAGCTACCGGTGACAGTCGTTCGACGGAAACAGGGATTCTTACAAACTGGAATAGTCGACCTCTAAAACAGTTGTGGAAATTGGAATTAGGTACTAGTTACGGAATTGGTTCCATTGCCCAGGGACGGTACTATCAATTTGATCGAGTGGATGATGAGTGTATTTTGTGGTGCCTTGACGCCGAACGGGGGAAACCTCTATGGAAATTCATCTACAAGACTCAATATGAAGATTTGTATGGCTATAACAACGGTCCGCGCTGTTCTCCGCTGATCGATGGTAACCGAGTGTACATCTATGGTGTTGCGGGTCATCTGTACTGTTTGAATGCAACCAGCGGGAAGGAAATCTGGCATGTCGATACCAACAAGCAATACGGTGTGATTCAGAATTTCTTTGGCGTGGGCAGTACTCCGGTGATTGATGGTGATTTGTTGATATGCATGGTGGGTGGGAGCCCGGCTGCATCCCAGAGTATCCCTCCTGGACAGTTGGATCTTGTCAAAGCCAATGGTTCAGCGATTGTCGCCCTGAACAAGTACACCGGAAAGCAACACTACAAAATTGGAAATGATTTAGCGAGTTATGCTAGTCCTCGACTGACGACGGTCAATAATCGCCGCTGGTGTCTGGTTTTTGCCAGAGGCGGTTTAATCGGACTGGAACCCCAGTCCGGCGTCATTGATTTTGAATATCCGTGGCAGGCATCCATGCTTGAAAGCGTGAATGCGAGTACTCCGGTTGTCGTTGGTGATGAAGTGTTTATTTCCGAGACGTACGGCCCGGGCAGTTCGCTGGTGAAGATAGCTTCCGGCAAGTCAGAGGTCGTCTGGAAGGATGAACTTGATACACGGGAAAAAGCGATGCAGGCACACTGGAACACACCGATCTATGTAGACGGATTTTTGTATGGTTGCAGTGGGCGGCACACACGCAATGCTGAGTTGCGTTGTATTGAGTGGAAAACCGGGAAAGTGCAGTGGTCCGTGCCTGGTTTGACCCGTACGTCACTTACTTATATTGACGGCCATTTTGTTTGTCAGGGTGAATACGGTCATGTCTTTCTGATAAAGGCAAATCCCGCGAAATTTGAACCGGTTGCGGGCGATATCGCACGCGCAGGCAGTGCAGGCGAATATGAATTACCGTTCCGAACTTCCTTCGATATTAGCTATCCCTGTTGGGCGGCACCGGTGGTTTCCCACGGACTGATGTACTTGAGAGGTGATCATTCCGTAATCTGTTTGGAGTTGATTGCTCCGGAGAAATAAGGGCAGCCTTTTCCACTCAGGCAGGAAACGGTCATGGTACGGTCAGGGATGAAGCACTTCGGGTCGCGAAAGAGCATTTAATGGTCGAAACAAAAAACCGCTTTGATGCTGACTGGCCTCTTCAAGACGTAGCGGTCCAGCGGCAGTTGGAACAGGCATTCCAATCGGGCGACTGGGGTCGTTACCACGGCCCCTTTGGTGAACAATTGTCGGACAAGCTATCTGAAATGTACCAGTGTGATCATGTTGCATTGACATGTTCCGGGACGATGGGAATCGAATTGGCTTTGCGAGCGGCCGGGATTACGGAAGGTGATGAAGTTGTGCTGGCAGGTTATGATTTTCCGGGAAATTTCAGGTGCATCGAAGCGGTGGATGCTGTTCCTGTACTGGTTGACGTAGGAACCGCCTCGTGGAGTCTGCTGGCAAGTGACCTGCAGGCTGCAAGGAGTTCGCGGACGAAGGCTGTCATCGTTAGCAGCCTTCACGGGGGTATCCCCGATATGTCCGCGGTTATGCAATGGGCTTCCGCAGCGAACATTACGGTGATTGAAGATATTTGTCAGTCGCCCGGCGCTCGGCTTGCTGGTCAACGCCTGGGGACGTTTGGAGATATTTCTGTTTTGAGTTTTGGAGGCAGTAAACTGCTCACGGCAGGACGAGGCGGCGCCGTAGTGTGTCAGGATGCCATGGTAATGCAACGACTCAGTGTATTTAAAGACAGAGGAAATGATGCATTTCCTCTAAGTGAATTACAGGCCTGTGTCTTGCTCCCTCAATTGGAGCAATTAGATTCGTTGCATCATCACCGGCGGAAAAGTGTGGATGTAATCCTTCAGGCAACGGGTTCCTGTAATGGCATCACCCCGGTGCAGATTGACGAACTGGATTCGCCGGCGTTTTATAAACTTGCATGGGTTCTGGAGGACCCACAGCGACGCGATGCGATCTTGAACGCCGCTCAGCAAATCGGTGTCCCGCTGTTTGAAGGATTTCGTGGTTTTGTCAAACGGAGTGAACGCCGTTGCCGGAAACCGGTTCCGTTGAACAACAGCGAAGCCGCTGCTGCGGGCACGTTGTTGCTGCACCACCCCGTATTACTTGCTGGGGCTGACGTGATTGAAGAATTAGCCGCTACACTGAAACAACTATTTGAGATGCACTGATGAGCACGGAGTTGAAGTATCTTACCAATTCAAAAGGACGGCGCGGAAATGTTGTTACTACTGACCAATGACGATGGTATTGATGCCCCCGGACTACTTGCTTTAGAAACGGCGGCTGCCTCCTGGGGTGAGGTCATGGTAGTAGCCCCCGCGCAAGCCAGATCCGGTTACAGTCACCGTACCACCACACTGGAATCACTGAAAATTCAGGAATGTGGATCCAACCGATACAGTTGCAGTGGAACGCCTGTGGATTGCGTCCGCGTTGCATTGGCACATATGAATGTTAAACCCGATTACGTTTTGTCCGGTGTGAATCATGGTGCAAATCTTGGTATTGATATTTATATGTCAGGTACAACCGCGGCAGCGCGAGAGGCAGCACTGCATGGAATTACCGCTTTTGCATTGTCGCAATACCATAAACCAAGCTCGACCATTGATTGGCAATTAACCAGTGATGGCTGCCGGCAGCTGTTTCCAGAATACGCCAATAAACCCTTGAATCGGGGAGAATTCTGGAATGTCAACCTTCCCGATCAGCATGAGCCCGCGGCCTGGACTCGCGAAATGCCGGCCACGACGATGGAAGTGAATCCGGATCCCAGTCCTCTGGCATTATCCTACCGTATGGACTCCGATGGTTTGCAATATCAGTGTGATTATCATGAGCGGCCGCGAATGGCCGGTCTGGATGTGGAGACCTGTTTTAATGGTAGTATTTCGGTTAGCAAGATTAGTTTGTTTCAACCTTCTTCCTAATGCAGCAGGATATCCATGCCATGGAAGTATTGAGGATAGTCCGTAAAATAGTGTGATCGCAACACGTGAATACGAATGACGAAAGGTACTGTCGATGAAATGTCTGTCGAACCGAGGCATGGGAATTTGTTACGCACCGATTTCTACAATCATGTTTCCCCTAGTTCTCCATATGAGTTGCGTGTTGTGCTGGACGATTCCTTTAGCGGCACAGCCCAACGGTCAGGATTCCGGGGATCAGAAAGCGGAAGCTCAAGTCGCGCAATGGATGGATCGATTTACTGAGCATTCACGACAGCGGCAATTTGATAAAGCGCTGGCAGCATTGGATCAGATTGAAAAATTAAATAAAGACCGAGCCCTTACGTTTTATCTGCGTGGAAGGACTCAATTTCAAAGAGCGGCCTTTAAGGAATCGGTTGCCGACTTTGATCAATATGTGAAGCTTGAACCTCGCGTAGAATCGCGGCAATGGGAACGGGGAATCAGCATGTACTATGCGCGGCAATATAAACGTGGGGCTGAACAGTTTGAACTATATCAAACGTATCATAATCAGGATGTTGAGAATTCCGTGTGGCGATTTCTCTGCATGACCCCTGCCGTCGGTGTTGAAAAAGCCAGAGAGGTGATGTTGCCCATCGAAAATGACCCACGCATTCCGATGATGAAAATATTTGAACTTTATCGTGGAACAGCAACTCCCGCCGATGTGCTGAAAGATGTTGGACGCGGTGACCCGAATCCGAATGTGCGTGCGGCCAGATCGTTTTATGCGCATCTGTATCTGGGCTTGTTTTATGAAGTGACCAAGAACTCCGATAAGGCTCGAAAATATATAGAATTGGCCGCCAAGCCGAATTTGGTGAATCACCCCGGGATTAATTCCTATATGTGGGATGTGGCACGGGTCCACTGGGATCAAATGCAGCAGGCGAAAAAACGGTAAGGACGACTCTGATGTCCTTGCTACATTGCCTCGCCGTCAGGACTTTCCAATTCAACGTCATGGTAGTCTAACGCCCATTCACGCATAAATCGGATTTGGCTTGGCTCAATGCGGTAGATGATCAACTCTGGATTGTCGAGCGACCCCAGATAGTGTTGTAACAGCGGATTATGATCCCAGATATCTTGGAGCATGTGTTGATCCGTCTCGACCCGTGCCGTGCCCGTAATTCGCACCTGATCATGGGCCGGACTAACGTAGCACAACTCCACATTGGGATTGGCCTGAATTTCAACCGTTTTGTGATAGGACTTCAGGTTGGCGACCCAGACGGTAAACTCGGTTGTTTGCACCGGAGAAACGGGGCGTAACCGAGGAGTTTGTTCGTCGATGGTCGCAAGCAGGGGAAACCGGTCTTCTCGTAGAACCGCTAATGCCAGATTGCGAACGTCTTCAGGATCGACAGGTTGAGCCGCGGGCTGATTCACTTTGGGGTACCCAGACAATATAGATATTGATCCGAGCGAACGAGGAGGTGTCCGTCAAAGGCAGCCGGAGTCGCTCGAAAGATCTCCTCGAGATCCGCGCCAATTTCATTGGTGGATATGGGCACATACTTTTCACCAGGTTTAAAAACAACGATACTTCCTGATTCCGTAACGGTATATACAATGCCGTTGATGGCGATTGGAGAGGAAGAAAAGGCACCGCTGACACGGGTTGTCCATAATTCAGAACCGTCACTGACACGATAACAACTGATCAGTCCAGGTCGGAGTCGCGTTACAATTACATACTCTCCCACGACGATCGGGCTGGGCAGGTCGCGTCCGCCCGTTCTGGGAACGCGCCAAACCTCACGCTTGCCCGTCACGTCTCCCGTCCCGCCCGGGCGGATCGCCACCATGGTACCGGAACGACCCGGTACGGAGATGACGGCACTCGATGTCATCGCTAACGTCGGTGTCCCTCGGCCCGCACTCGCAGTGCACTGCCAGTTTTCATGACCATCGGACGGATTGTATGAGACGACCTTGCTGTGGCCATTAATAATGATCTCCGTTTGGCCATCCTGTTTAAAGAGAATCGGCGTGCTCCAGCCCCGAACGGTGTCACGTTTTGTTTTCCAGACCGTTTCCCCATTTGTTCTGGAAAACGCCATGATCCACGATTCATTGTCGGCATCACAGTTTTGGACAACCAGTTCACCGACGAAAATAGGCGACGCACCGGTGCCCCAGGGGCCGTCAAAATTGCCGAGATCGCGAGACCATTGTATTTTTCCGGTTTCCACATCAAGACTGTGCAGTCCGGCTTTTCCAAAGAAAGCGACGACTTGTTTCCCATCGGTAACGCATGTGCTGGAGGCCCGATTATTCATGGCGTGGGTTTCTTCAGCTTCCCCTTGCCAAACAACCTTTTGCCACCGAATCTTGCCATTGCTGCGATCCACAGCAAACACCGCGCGTTGCGTTCCATTCTGTAGAGCCGAGGTGATGAAAACGGTATCTTCCCAATAAACGGGTGACGATTGTCCACGGCCGGGAATCTGCGTTTTCCAGATGATGCTATCCGTGGAGAACTGCTGTGGGACATTCCGGGCATCACTCAAACCGTTGCATTGCATGCCCCGCCATTGGGTCCAGTTTGTTTCGGCAGACAGATTGAGCGTTAGCCAGGATAAAATCACGATGGTGGTGATGGCACGGAGCAGGAGGTTTGATTTCATGATAGTTCCCTGTAAAACGAATAAAGGATGAGAATTTTCATACGATGGACATTATAACGGTTTGATGCGAATGTTTTTCCAGCGACAACAGGCACCGGCAGGCCAGCCCGTGCCACCATGGACCTGAACCGCAATGCTGCCGGAGGTTCCGAGCATCTTGTGAATGCGATCTTTATCATATTTATCGGAATTGGAGTTGTTTCCGTCAAACACACATATCTGCTGTTGATTTAAATAGGTGGTAATCACGGGATAGTCACCTTCCACGATTACCCGGGCAGTGTTCCATTGGTTCACTTTCCATGCCTTAATCCACTGAGCTGGCGAACAGGTGGATACCAGGCCGACCGCACTGGCCGTCTGGTGTTTATCGGTTGTCAGGTGCTGGAGATCGCCATCATCATTGACTTCACCGTTGATATCAAACGTACGTGTGTTAAAACCGGTCGTTCCTTCCCCATAGATTTGACCGACGTTACCGGCATCATGATAATCCACCATCATTTGAAAACACTGGCCTCGGTCATTGCTGCGTAAAAATAATCCAGAACAAACTCCCCAGTCCGGTCGCATGTCGATTTCCAGAACGAAATTTTCAAATTTCCTGTCGGTCAATAAAATGCCGCCATTTCCCGATCCCGGCGGATCCTGCTGACCCTGGATAGCTCCCTTTTCAACAGTCCATTGCCCGCCGGTTCCATGACCGATTTTTTCGGGATTAAGGTGCCATCCATCCAGATTCCTGCCGTTAAAGAGCTCGATCCAGCCTCGGCGTGGAATTGCATACGCGCGCGAATGCAGTGCAGCAAGGGCGACTCCTGTGGCCAGAGGCGCTTTTAAAAAGGTGCGTCTTGAAAGAGTTGAGGATTTGTAATCAGACATCGGTTCGGTCCTTTACGGGATAATCATGCGGGTAGAATGATCACTACAGGTAAATTCATTTTACCACAATGACTTAATTGAAAGTGAATCAAACATGATTCAGGGTAAGGGGTAACTCCACACGTCCCCATGGTGACTCCGCATGCATGGTTACAGTATTGGTATACTGCTGGTTGGAGTACGACCGGGATGTTTGAAGAAGGAAAGGATGACAAGATGTATCTACGTGGGTTGGTGGCAGGTGTTGTTGTGCTGGTTTCGTTGTTTTCAGTGGCGGTTGAAGCGAGTCAGCGGCCAAACATATTGTTAGCCATTTCCGATGACCAGTCATATTTGCACACGTCCAGACATGGTGCATCAGGTATTTCCACTCCGGCTTTTGATCGGATTGCACGGGAGGGCATGTTTTTTCGTAATGCGATTGCCGGATCGCCAGGCTGTAGTCCGTCGCGCGCCAGTTTGCTGACCGGACGTTATCCGTGGCAAAATGAACAGGCCGGAACCCATGCCAGTTCCTTTCCAGCTGCCCTGCCCGTTTACCCTGAGTTGTTACAACAGGCGGGATATCATATCGGCTATACCGGGAAACCCTGGGGACCCGGTAATTGGAAAATCTCAGGTCGAGAGCAGAATCCCGCCGGACCGGCTGTGGGGGGGCATTTGGCCGCCCCTCCTGGAAAATCGATTAGCAATAAGGACTACGCTAAGAATTTCGAGACGTTCCTTTCGCAGTGCCAACCCGACCAACCCTTTTGTTTCTGGTTTGGTGCCCACGAACCACACCGGGCCTTTGAACCAGGCATTGGGTTGCGTTTAGGTAAAGATCCGGCGCAGGTTACCGTTCCCGAATTTCTTCCCGATGTGGATGTTGTTCGATCGGATTTGTTGGATTACTTTGCCGAAATCGAACATTTTGATCGGCATCTGGCAACCATGATCAAAACACTGGAAGATCGAGGACAGCTGGAGAACACATTAATTGTTGTGACCAGTGATAATGGCATGGCCTTTCCCCGAGCGAAAGCGAACTGTTACGAATATGGCATTCATGTGCCGTTAGCAATTCGCTGGGGCGCTTGCATCCAGCCGGGTCAGGTGATCACGGATCTGATCAGTTTTACGGACCTTGCACCGACCTTTCTCGAAGCAGCCGGCGTGCCGATTCCAAAGGAAATGACCGGCCAAAGTTTACGGACGTTGTTTGCTGAGGGTGAAGGCAGCCTGCAAGCGAATAGGGATTATGTTTTTAGTTCACGGGAACGTCATTCCTCCTCGCGGTATCAAAACTGGACCTATCCGCAACGTGCAATGCGAACAGCACAGTTCCTGTTGATACGAAATTTCAAACCTGAGCGATGGCCGGCCGGAGCTCCCCGGAAATTAGATTCATCCGGTGCATTGGGTCCGGAACATGGTGGCTATCACGACATTGATGCCTGCCCCAGCCTGACGATGTTAATCGAGCGACGCACGCATGGGGACATTCAACGGTATTTTCACTTAGCTGTGGATAAACGACCGGCCTGGGAGTTGTATGATATTAAGGCCGATCCCGCCTGCCTAAACAACTTGGCTGATCAACCGGATCAGCAGGCAGTTCAGACGCGTCTACAAAAACAAATGTTGCAATTCCTGCTTCAAACCAAAGATCCCCGGGTCCTGGGTCAGGGGGACGTATGGGAAGAATATGTGCGGTATAGCAAGATTAGAAAATTCCCAAAGCCATCTGAATAATGGAGCGAGCATGAAGAATCGGGTTGCGATCGGGATGATGTTTTCTCTGGTCGGGTTATTTGTTGCGCCATTGCCGGCGGAATCGCCCTGGCTGCGTCATGTCATTGATCATGCGTCTCAAGGGGCGGATGGTGCAAGGTTGTTCGACGCCAATCAGGACGGCCTGCCCGATGTAGTGACTCCCTGGGAAGAAGGGGGAGTGATTCGGATTTGTTTGCATCCTGGATTTGAAACGGTAGGTGAGCCGTGGCCTGCCGTCACGGTGGGGCACGTCGGGTCACCTGAAGATGCGGTTTTAGTTGATTTGGATGCAGATGGAAATGTGGATGTTGTGAGTAGTTGCGAAGGTGTGGTTCGCAGTATGTTTGTTCACTGGGCTCCGCGAGATCCTTCCCACTATGGCGACGCAACCCGATGGAAAACGGAACCCATTCCTGTAGTCTGGAAATCGCAGGCCTGGATGTATGCTTTGCCCATGCAGATTGATAATCGCTATGGGATCGATCTGATGATTTCCTCAAAAGGGGACCAGGCCAGCGTGGGCTGGCTCGAATCCCCTGAAAATCCCCGTGACCTCAGTGCCTGGAAATTTCATCGACTGTACTCTGCCGGCTGGGTGATGTCGCTGATTTCTGCGGATGTGAATCACGACGGCTTTGAGGATGTACTCATCACCGATCGCCGGGGTGCAGGTCGAGGGTTGTTATGGTTAGAGCATCCGGCGAGAAAGATACGCAGGACTCCGGATGTTTGGCCGGTGCACCGGGTGGGTGGAGGTGAGTATGAAATGATGTTTATGGATGTTGCCGATCTCAACGGTGACCGCCGGTTGGATATTGTTGCAGCAACTCAACAGTCAGAGATTCTGGTGTTTTTGCGTCAGAATAAAAACCGGAAACCACGATGGACGGAACATGCAATCGCGGCTCCGTTTAATCTGAGAAAAGGTAAATCGGCTGTGATGGGCGATATCGATTTAGATGGAATTGTTGATATTGTGCACAGTACTGAGCCCAACCCCGGAGTGCGGCGGCCGGGAGTAACCTGGTTGCAACGGGCAAGTGTGGATACGTTTGGAAATGCCCGGTTGCGGCCGATCAGTGACACTGCCGGGATCAAATTTGATCTATTGCAACTTGTCGATCTGGATGGCGACGGAGACCTTGATGTGATGACCTGCGAGGAACGCGATAACCTCGGCTTGATTTGGTATGAAAATCCTACGATGCCCTAACGTCCGAATCCCTCAGATTTCGATCGGGACTCGTTGGTTGTCCCCCAATGTCGCTCCGGCCAAAAGATCCCAAACGAGCAATCCGTGAATCTCAGACAGCGCCATGGGTAACCGGTGATGGATCAGAAGCTGTATTGAACCGTCAGGAATTACTGGGTCATGACGTTTGCATACCAGTCATGATGCAACTTCAGTAATTCTGCGACCAGTTCTGGGTGCTTTGCAGCGAGATTGTTCATTTCTCCCGGATCGGTATTTAGATTAACCAGAAACAGTTTGTCACTCTTGGTCAAAGGAGCTTTGTTACTGGTATCGCGTGGATTGCCCAGCAGTTTCCACTGCTGACGCCTTACAGCCCAGGCTGCATTTGGACCCCCGCCTGTCTGCCAATGAAAAACCTCATGTGGTGAAGCAGCATCGTTTGATGAAATCACGGGTTGAATGTTTCGGCCATCGACGTGCTGAGATCCTAATGGGATTCCAGCGAGGTGGGCGACCGTGGGAAACCAGTCGCATGCCGTTGCCAGTTGATGACGAACGACATTGCTGGGAAGGGTGCCGGGCCAACTAATGATCGCCGGTACACGAATACCACCCTCAAACAGACTGAATTTAGCACCTCGGTAAATTCCGGCGCTGCCGCCACCTCCAAACGTTCGCTCTTCTTGTGAGTGTCCGTGATCTGATTGATAGACAATAATCGTATTTTCGCGAATCCCGAGCTGGTCAATTTCCCCGATGAATTTACCGATCATCTCGTCCATGGTCGAGACCATAGTGGCGTACATCCGTCGTGGAGGTTTCAGGTCTTTATAGACCTCTCGCCACTTGGCAGTTCCTTGCAGCGGGTAATGAGGGATATTCATTGCAAAGTACATAAAAAAGGGCTTATCCTGGTTTTGGCGGACAAATCGGGAAGCTTCCTGGACCATCAACTCCGGGAAATACCGGCCATCCTGCCAGATTTCGTCACCATTGCGCCACAGATCGTGGCGATTTGGTCCATTCCAGTAAAAGAAATGTGAATAGTTGTCGATGCAGCCTCCCATATGTCCGAAAGAGTAATCGAATCCCTGATTATTTGGCATGGTTTGTTTATCGAACCCGAGATGCCATTTACCGATATGAGCTGTTTGATAGCCTGCTTTTTTGAACATCTCGGCCATGGTGATTTGGGCAGCGGGCATGCCGTGTCCGCCGGGTTGTGAGGAGACGTTACCCGGGACGCCGGCGCGTTGCGGAAATCGTCCGGTGAGTACGGCTGCCCGGGAGGGTGAGCAAACCGGTGCGGCGGCATAAAACTGAGTAAACCGTACTCCCTGACGGGCCAGTTTGTCTAATTCCGGGGTGACCAGGTCTTTTGCACCATAGCAGTTAAGATCGATGGTGCCCTGATCATCCGTATAGATCACGATGACATTAGGTGGTTTGGCCGTAACTGAAGTGCTGATCAGATGGAGAATGCCAAGAGCGGTCAGGACACAACAGAGTTTTTTACCCATAGTGATGCTCGATAATGCATGGCCCGCTGAAGAACTTGAGCTGTTCGTGATTTGCATGTTCTTGTTTCCTTTAATCAATTCCAGAGATTTGAGCGGATCGATGATCTCAAGCCATCTCGGTCGGGCCATTCAAAACAACGTACCGGGCGAGATTATGGTTTTTCAGAAGTTTGCCAGATTTCATTGGATTGCACATCCATCGCGGTCAGTTTACCTCCACCAAAACAATAGGTATCGATACAGACCATGTGGCCAAAGTCAAGAATGTTACCATTGGTCTGAGGGGTATGACCGACGATCACACGTTTCCCGCTGCAATGGGGACCGGGTCGGAAGTCCAGTAAATGCGTCCAGTACAGAACCTGATCTTCCTGTTCATCCAGCGGTTTACCAGGTAAGTAGTTTGCATGGACAAACAGGTGGTCATCGGTTTCATAATAGCGAACACAGTTTCGTAGGAATTTAAGATGTTCGTCCGGGATATTTTCAAATTTTCCGCCATAGCTTTCGATGGTTTGTTGTCCGCCAAAGTGTAGCCACAGATCGCGCATCACCGTTTCGTTTACGGCGTCGAGCATCATGATTTCATGATTTCCCAACAGGGGGACTATATGATGAGTTTCCATTAATTTCAGGATGATATCCAAAACGCCTCGCGAGTTTGATCCACGGTCGACATAGTCTCCCAAAAAGACCAGCGTATCTGCAGGTTCTAATGCGATTTCCTGCAACAGGAGCTCTAACGCAGACGCACAACCATGAATATCACCAATCACCAGAGTTCGTCCGGCATCCTGATTCTGGGCGTTTTCCGAGTTTGCATCGGTTGGAGAGTCGTTTGTATTCATAAAATCAAGTGGAATTAATTAAGCTCAGGGTTTTCATTTAATTCACGGACACCGACAACTTCTTTGAGCACCTGCTGTCCCAGTCGTTCGCACATTTCTTTCCAGATATCTTCACCGGGAGAAAAGACATCCTCCACGGTTGCCGGCATGATTAGCCAGCCCCCGGACTGGATTTCATGTTCGAGCTGGCCTTGTTGCCAACCGGCATACCCGGAAAAAACACGATAGGGGACCGCCTGATTGGATATCAATTTTACCAGATTTGATTTTTGTGACGAAACATAAATCCCGGACAGAATTTGCTGTTCGCTGTATTCAGCACGGGTATGTAAAACCATTACCGGCCCGTCGACAGGGCCACCTACATGTAAAACGCCTTCTCCGGAAAATGAAGAACCGGTCATAACCTCCCACAGGTCATCAAGTTCACTGGTAGTGGGGCGGTTGGTAATCAGCCCAATCGCACCGGTATGATCATGTTGAATCATAAGAACCACACTTCGATTGAAGTTCTCATCAACGACAACCGGGGGAGCGATCAGAAAATGGCCTTGCAGGGAATTCATGTTAGAAAGTGTCGTTGACCAATGGGGGTGTTACGTTTGGTAGGTTTCTTTCCACAGGCAGCCTGCCCAGGATAACCCCACGCCAAATCCGATAAGTAGATTCTTATGACCGGCAGCCAGATCACCGGACTGTCTCATCTGATTGATTAAAATAGGTAAAGTGGAAGAAACCGTATTTCCCACGTCCTGTAATCTTATGGGCACTTTTTCAGGCGGGAATTTCAATCGTTGCGTAAGTTCCTCGAGCATTTTTCGGGTTGCCTGATGCATCAGGTAGTAATCGATATCGTCTGATGTAAGATCCGTTTCTTCCATGATCTGGTCAATCAACTGAGGCACAGCTTCCACGGTAAAGCTGATCAGGCTGGGTCCGTCCATGTACAGATCACTGTTCCACCGATGTCGATTACGAGGTGCGATCGGGTCTCGCAATCCACTTTTTGTCAGTAACAGCATGTCAGCGCCGGTTCCGTCGGTGCCAAATTTGAAGTGTTCCAGCGTTGGTTCATCACCGGCATCAATGAGGGTGGCTGCAGCAGCGTCACCAAAAATAGTTCGCAAACTTCGATCTTCGTCGTCGATGTACTTGGAATAAGTTTCAGCGGTGATCAGGAGAATGCGTTTGGCGGCACCACTTTTAATCAATCCATCGACCATGGCGAGTCCATATACATATCCTGAACATCCAAGGTTGAAATCCAGAGCACCACAATGTGTTGACAACCCCAGACGTTGTTGTATCAGGCAGGCGGTCGTGGGTAGGGGATAATCGGGAGTCTGGGTACAGAAAAAAAGGAAATCAATCGATTGGGGGTCGATGTCATGCTGCTCAAACAATTTCTCTGCCGCCGCGACACCCAGGTCGGAGGCAAATTCATTGTCAGCAGCAATATGTCGATTGAAAATTCCGGTCTTCTCGCAAATGAGTTCAAGATTCCAATGGGGAAATAATTCCTGCAGTTGCTCAACGGATTCCGTTTTTTCAGGAAAATGAAGTGCGATGGGTCCAATGGCGGCGTGTTTCAACGAACAATCCCCGAATCTTAACTAAAGGAAAAAAAGAAATCGTCAACGCAGGGCTGAAATTCCAGTACGGCTGATCACTCTTTGAACAAGCCACTCTATATCTGCACGACCTCTTTAAGGTATCATCTACTTCGTTTTCAATGAAGCAATCAAACTAATCACGATACACCTCACAAGACAAATGGTCAATTAACCATCCGTTGGGATGTGATGGGAGTATTGTAAGTGGAACCACGAGTTTCCGGCAATTGCCATGCAAAATCTTTCCATTTCGTCGAATTCCAGTTCCTCCAATTTGCGTCGTCGAGACTGGATAAAAAAAACCGCCTGTTTCTTTTGTAGTTGGTTCGCGGTTACTCAACCGACAAAGATTCTGGCATTTTTAAAACGCGATTGGCTTCAGTTCTATTACTCACAGGAACCTCCCGTTTTGGAATCGCTCCTGGGTTCGCTCAGGCAGTTACCACAGCGTGTTTCGCAACTGTACGGATACCCGGTCGTTGTCAGCCCGGTCAGCGTCATTGTGTTTTCCGATCGCGCAAGCTACCTGGCGCATCTTGAGCGGACACTTCCCAAGGCACCTCGTCGTAGTTCCCTGTTTGTGGTTCGAGGTGGGCGTCCGACCATTCTGGTCAGTCAGGGTGCGACGTTGGCTCAGGATTTAATGCACGAGGCAGTACATGCATTAAATTATTCAACATTTCAAAACGGCATATTACCGCTATGGATGGACGAAGGATTAGCGGAATGGTTTGAGGCTGATGTTGATCAACAAGATCGGGTCCACGGTCTGGTGTTACAGCAGTTGCTAGGTAACCAGCGTCGGATGTTACCGGAGCCTCTTCGACTTTCATCTCTGGAACGTATCAAGTCAACGACGCGCGCTGATGCCGTTGATTATGCTGCCAGTTGGGCGTGGTGTCGATTTCTTAGCAACCGGAAAGATCGGTGTCATGAAATATGGGCTGGATATTTGAGAGATTTGAAGGAAGGCCGGCCGGCCGGCCGACTGAGTCATCGTCTTAGTTTAAGTATCCCGGATTATGAAAAGATGTTTCTGGCGAGCCTGTGATTTTCACCCTTATGGAATCCTGTAACGAAACTATAATCAGGTTTCCGGGCAAGCATGCCGGCACCGTTGACAACTGCTGGTGACATCCTTAGTAAAAGAAACGTATGAACTCTCAAGAACTATTGCATGCGATTGATTCTAAAACAGCCAGAGTGGGAGTGGTCGGTCTAGGATATGTCGGATTGCCATTGATTCGTGCGTTTGTGGAAGCCGGTTATAAGACGCTCGGCTTTGATGTTGATTCCGCAAAAATCAATCAGCTTCAGTCGGGCCGCAGTTATATCAAACACATTGCTTCCGAATGGATTCAGCAGCAAATGGATGCGGGCACATTGGAAGTGACGGATCAGATGACGCGACTGAGCGAGGCGGATGTGGTTTTGATTTGTGTCCCCACTCCCCTAAATACCGAACGTGATCCTGATCTGTCCTACGTTGAACAGACGGTCGAGCAGATCGCCGCAGTTTTGCGAGTCGGCCAGCTAGTGGTTTTGGAGAGCACCACCTACCCGGGCACTACCCGTGACGTCGTTTTGCCGTTGTTAGAAAAATCCGGCTTGCAGGTGGGCAAGGATTTCTACTTGGCGTACAGTCCCGAGCGAGAGGATCCCGGAAACGATAAATTCTCCGCGCAACAGATTCCCAAAGTGATTGGCGGTATTGATGCTGCCAGTCTGGAATTGGCAGATGCGTTGTATGGTCGCGCCGTCGTGGGAACCGTTCCGGTTTCGAATTGTGAAATTGCCGAAGCCTGTAAGATTCTCGAGAATACCTACCGCAGTGTAAATATTGCCATGGTCAACGAACTGAAAGTTCTTTTTGACAAGCTTGAAATTGATATTTGGGAGGTGATTGCTGCAGCAAAAACGAAACCGTTTGGTTTTCAGGCTTTCTACCCGGGACCTGGTTTGGGGGGGCATTGTATCCCCATCGACCCGTTTTACCTGAGTTGGATTGCCCGTCGTCATGGAATGACCACCCGGTTTATCGAGCTTGCAGGGGAAGTGAACGCCTCGATGCCCGATTATGTTGTGTCACGGATTAAACAGCAGTTTTCAGCTCAGGGAACGTCTCTCCAGGCATCCCGCATTGGGTTATTGGGAGTTGCTTATAAAAAAGATGTTGATGATCCCCGAGAAAGCCCCGCTTTCCGACTTCTGGAATTGTTGGCAGAAGCGGGTGCGGAGTTGAGTTATAGCGATCCATGGATTCCGGAGTTACCCAAAATGCGCAGTTTCGATGTGCCGGATTTATCCAGTTCCGACTTGACGCCCGATTATCTGGCGAATTTGGACTGTGTTGTGGTTTGCACGGATCATTCCGTATTTGATTATCAGTTGATTGCAGACCATGCTTCCTTTGTCGTGGATACCCGCAATGCCATGGCGCACGTAAATGCGCCTGCCGGAATAATCATCAAGGCATAAGTTCGGTTGAGCGGCTTGGAAATGAAAACGTGAAACGGACAAATCTGCCAATCATTGCGACAATCTTTAGCATTGGCAATACAGGATAGGCGCGATAAAGTGAAGGGTGGATTGGGCTCCCCACCATGATGGGTGGGAGCATGAATACACTCTGGCTTTTAGGCTTGTTCTGAGAAGTGACCTACCATGACCGTTGATCTCCCCAGTGCTGAAACTAAACCACGAACCATGTTTGAAAAAATATGGGATGAGCATGTGGTTCATGCGGAATCAGGCCGACAGACGCTTTTATACATTGATTTGCATTTGGTACACGAAGTGACCAGCGCGCAGGCTTTTTCAGGCGTGCGGTTAGCAGGTCGGACCGTGCGTCGCCCCGAATTGACGATTGCAACGCCGGATCACAATATTCCCACGACGGATCGCAGTTTACCGATTGTCGATCCGATTGCCAAAATGCAAATCGATACCTTGCGGGCGAACTGTGAAGAGTTTGGAATCACGATTTACGATCTGGACAGTGTTCATCAGGGAATTGTCCATGTGATCGGTCCGGAAATGGGTTACACCCAGCCTGGGATGACGATTGTCTGCGGAGATAGCCATACCGCGACCCATGGTGCTTTTGGTGCTTTGGCGTTTGGCATTGGAACCAGCGAGGTTGAACATGTGCTGGTTACGCAGACGCTTCC
>JAYZPA010000177.1:0-13253 GCA_036150515.1 Planctomycetota bacterium | reverse complement strand
CACATCCGGGAGCGATTCAAAATAGATCCTCACTTTGGCCCGTAGTCCCGGTCGTAATGTGGAAGGGGGATTGACGATCGTAACTTTGGTGTCGTATTCAAGAGGAGCCCCGTGCCACCGTAAGGGAAAGGGATATGCGGCGACCTGACGGACTTTTCCTTTTAGAGGATGATCCGGGTCTGCATCGAGTTCAATCCGTGCATCCTGATCGGGTAAGATTCGATTGATGTGCGATTCGTTAATTCGCACGGCTACTTCCATGTTCTTGATGTCAGGTAGTCGAACCACCACCTGTTTATCACGAATAATGGCACCCTCTTCGATGATGATGCCCCGGCGTTCGTCGTTGGCATAGACCACCTGCCCGTCACTGGGTGCATGCACCATGCAATTGGTAATCTGTTCCTGGATTTCAGCAAGTCGGTTAGTACTCAGATCGAGTGTGCTTTGAGCGGCATCCAGCTGTGCTGTTTTCTGTTTGATGGCTGCCTTGTATTCGCCGATAAGCCGATCGTGTGTGAATTCACGGTAAACATTTAATTTAAGACTTGCTGCGGTTAAATCCCGTTTGGCCTTTTCGTGTTGAAATTGATCCCCACGCAACTGCACGGTCGAGGCAAACCCCTTGGCTGCCAATCGCTGGCTATGGAGCAACTTGGCCAGTGCCCGCTCCACACTTTCCTGGGCGACGAATACCTCACCTTCAATCAGCGTTACTTCCTGCTCAAACAAGCCTTTCTCAAATTCGACCAGGGTGCGTTCCGCATTGGCAAGCTGTGATTCCGCCTGAATGAGATTGGCACGATTGTTGGCCACGACAATTCGTTGTGCGGTTTCATCATTTTCCAGAGCCGACGAATCAAACTCGACAATGAAATCACCGAGCTCTACGGACGTACCCTCTTCAACGATTTTGATGATGGTCGTACCAGGCGCCCCGCGAGCTTCAACTTCACAACGTACTTCGCGATTGCTGGCACTGGCAACATCACCGGTCTCGGTTACAAATGCCTCAAAATCAGAACGTTTTACCGGATGGGTCAATGCAGCATCCGCGACCGTCGCGGAAGAATCCGTGTCCGTGTTAAAAAAATAAAAATAGCCTGCAACCATACCCGCTACTAAGACGCAGATGCCTGTGATGCGACCAACCCAAGTCATGATAATTTCGCCCTGTCAAGCTTGCTTGCGATAGAAAAAACGAACAACTCCAGTATAACCCGCAGTCGGGTTACAGGTTCTGTTTTTATGGTTCATTTGCGAAGTAAAATCATTCCTGCCCGGAACGAACGCTATTCCGAGCTCTCAGCAGAAACCTGCATTTTTACCAGCGAATGGGACGATTTTACCGGTGATCTTGTTGGTTTGCAGGGTCGCTCATTCGCTTTGGATTACAGAAAAGGCATAAATCGGATCAGGCGATCGATTGGGCCTTACTGGGATTTGAGCGAATTCAGATAGGCAACCAAATCTGCCAGTTGCTCGGGCGTAAGATTGTTGACCATACCCACCGGCATCATCGAACCTTCGGATTTACGTCGAAGTTCAATGTTTTCCTTCTTCAAAATAACCGGAACACCATTGGTCTGGCGGACACTGATTTCTGCCGCGCTTTCACCCGTTACAAATCCATTGAGAACTTTGCCGTCGATGGTGATGAAGGAGTAGGTATCGAATCCCTGTGCAATCTTAGCACTTGGCTTAAGAATCGACTCAATCAGTTCAGGGTTTTTATACCGTTTTCCGATGTCCACCAAATGCGGTCCCTTGGGCACCTGGCCGTTAGCGGTCGTATGACAGGCAACACAATTTTGTGCTTTGAATAACGGTTCCCCTTTTTTGGCATTACCCTTGTATGCCATGGTTTGAGTGGCGGCCTTGTCCAACGATAGATTGGCGATCAGATTGGGGTTGTTGGGATCCGCCTTGGCGATGGTAATCGGAGCCATTTCATTTTGTGATTCGGCCGCTGCGGCGAGTTGTTTTAAACCTTCGATATTGACTTTGTGTCTGGCCAGTTCCATCCCTGCAGCTGCCTGGCTTTGTTTGTCTGTATTGGGAATGAATTGTTTTAGTACCGACGCGATGGTACCACTTTCTTCCCATGTCTGGCGGTCATAGTAGGGGCCCGTCGTGTCGGGTCGTGTCCCCCACCAGTCGCCTTCATAGTCTCCCTCTCGATGGTACAGCCGAATCAGCGTCGTAAGGATTTCCTGGCGAATGGCAAGATCACGCACCTGGCTGAGTCGCGTGCTTAGTCCGGACACTGCACGGGCATGATGCATATACCGTAACGCCCAAAAAGCGCCAGGGGCATAAGGTCCTTCGAGAGCATTGAGGCAGGCATCGACGCTGTTGCAGCGGATCAGTGCCCGGACGGCGAGATGAGGAAGTACACGACCAGGATCAGCTTGTTTATAGAGCGGGTCCCACTTTGGTTTTGGATAGTCTTCTGAACGGATCGAATGAGGCAAAATGGCTTCCCCTGCTGCGGGGTCTCCAATACGCCCCAAGCTGATCAGTGCCTGAGCCCGAATGCGAAGATCATCATCAGTCAAACAGGTCACGAATTCTTTATACGAGACGCCCTGCAGTTCGGACTGACGATCGGTTAGGGCACGCATCGCATATTCACGAATTGCAGCATCCGCCATGAGTTGGATGAGCGTGTCGTTGGCGAGGCTGCCGGCCAGTTGTTTCAGCGTGTAAATTGCAGCGACACGTCCGTATCGTGGTGCATCGGTGTTTTTTGCTGCGGTAACAAGTTGTGCGTAACGTGCGTGGGTATGGCCGCGGCGGAGTATCTCTCTCTGCGCGTGAATCTGGTAGACGTGGCTCGGGGAATTTAAGTGGCCGATGAGATCCGTATCGGCTTGTTCCGACATGATTGGAAAAGGTTTGGGAGTGAACCCGGTCGGCTTCAGTTGTGCGACAAATCCCACGTCAGGGCCCTCATAGGCAAACTTGCCGTTTTTCCAACTGGCAACGTACATGCGGCCACTGCCATCGACGTCGATATCGGTGGGTCGGGGGATTTTCAGGAAAACCTCCTGATGGGCGTTAAAAGTTGGCCCGTTTGGAGGCAGATTGTGACGGTAGATTTCACTGCGACCCCAGTCACAGGTATAGAGTGCATTGCTGTACGGTTCGGGCCAACGCAAGTCATGCAAGTACATTCCTCCACAACCGGAGCCACCACCATAGTCCGCCAAGGGTGGCAGACCTTCTTCCGTGAAGTTTTTGTAAAGAGACGGATATCCGTATTCGCCGGACTGGTGGATGTGACTCAGGCGAATGTCCCAGCCTCCCCCGTCATTGGTGTTGTCACGCGTGAATATATTCATCAGTGGGTCGATACACACATCCAGAATGTTGCGCTGACCCCAGTTGTAGATTTCCATTTCCGTGCCGTCGGGACGCACCCGCAGAATACCCCCGCCCCGCTTGGCAATGACGCGGCCATCCGCGCCGGTTGCGTTACTGAATCCAAAATCACCGACAGCGATATAGAGCCAACCATCGATGCCCATCCGGATTCCATTGGTCGTATGGTCGGCCCCCCTTCGATTGACCTCGTTGGTACTGATGCCCGTGATCAGGGTCTCCTGTTGATCCGCCGTTCCATCGCCGTTCGTGTCATGGAAGACGCTCAATGTCGGGGGGTGCAGCACCCAGAGCGATCCATGATCGTAGAACAGCCCCCGGGGATGATCCACTTTGGTAAATTCATTGATCTTATCGGCCAGTCCGTCGCCGTCGGTATCGATGCATCGCAGTACTTTTCCCTGATCCGGTTTTTTTCCGAGGGAACCCTGGGGATCCACGCCTACAAAAACCTCGCCCGTCGGAGCCGCTGCGATGCAGACGGGATAATTAACCTCCGGCGGTTTGCCAAACAGGGTAACATCAAATCCCGTTGGAGCCTGAACGTCCTGAATGGCGGCGTTGGTTGTAGCAGAGGCGGCCGGAGCTTTGGGAAGCAGCGGGAGTTCGGGTGTGGTGTAGGCTTCAAATTCCCAGAAGCTGGCCCAATAGTCGGGTGTGGCACTGAGGAATGTGACCTTAAGAAACCTGGTGTCCGGCGAATCGACGACATGAGGAGTGATTCTGGCTTTGGTTTTGTTTTCAGATTGGTCCACGATCATCTTCCAGGTTTCACCGTCTTTGGAAGAAAAGACCCTATAGCGATAGACGGCATTTTCTTTTTCCCAGTGAATACGCAGTGAACGTACGTGTGCGGCAGCTTTAAACTCGACCTGCCATGATTGGTTCTTTCCGCCGCCGTTACTGCACCAGCGGGTGGATAAATCACCGTCATTGGCATGCTTGATAAAGTTCTTCTTCGATGTTTCTTCACTATCCGCAGATGCTTTTGCCTGATAGGCCAGATTTCCGGCACCACAACACTGAATCGGTAACGAACTGCCATTGCCTTTGGGAATGACAGGTGCACTGATGAGGGCTTTGATCTGTTGATCCACTTCAGGCGTGCTCCTGGTGAAATGTTCATCAGGATTCAGACCAACCGACCAGAGCATACCCCGGGTAAACATGTCGAGCCATTGAGGCTCCGCCAAGGTCTCGTTGTAATGTCCCACGGTCGTGGCAAAAACCTTGCCCTTGCCGTATTGATTTGTCCAAACACATACCTGGGGTTGACCATCGCTTTTCCGTTTTGCGTGCCCCAGAACCGTTGCCGTATCAAATAATTTGATCGAGTGGTAGAGCTCGCCTTTAGGTGCGATAAAGGTATCCCCGAATCCTTTCATGATCGGATGATCCGGTTTGACGTTCTCGACAGTATAGGAATAGTGAGGTCCGTGGCCGGGGGACTGCATGCCGACGAATTCAAACCAGGTGTTGTCACCGGTCCGGTAGGAATGCATGGCGCAATGAATCAGCATTGCCGGCAGCCCCTCGCGATGTGGTCGGACAATGTTTTCGACCCATTCTTTTTTGTTTGCGTTGGAGAAACATTCGTTATGAATCACAATATCGAATCCGTCCGACCAGTTTTTATCCCGGTAAAGCGGGATGTAGGAGTCCGTAGCGGTACCCCCTTGTTGAACCAGCGTCCAGACGACGTTCGCTCGGGCGGATACGCCCCGCGAGATAATCTGTTTTTGTCGCGTGTAATCGTGACAGCATCCACCGCATACCAGCAGTGCACGAATGGGACGTTGTTTGGTCCCCAGTTGTTTGGGCTGAGCCACAGCGGGATGAACGGTGAAGAGGGTTAGGGCAAACCAAAAGATAATGCGTTGCATAAGAATGGCCTTGAATGGTCGCATACGGGGAGTTCATAAAACTGCTTCGGTTGAACAAGTCATTCTAAACCGTTCTCACGTAATTTAGAAGTTCCGGTAGTGTGAAATCGGGCAGTATCAATTTCGTGCCCCGTCCGCCCGGCCACAGTAACTAGAGAAGTGGCAACGGTTCACCTTCACACACCGCCAGCGGCCGACCCAGCGGATCAAAAATTTCGCTGTTATGATGGATTCCCAATGCATTAAATATGGTGGCGTGTAAGTCCGCAGGTGTACATGGATTGTTCCGTGGGTAGGCTCCGTTGGTGTCGCTGCTGCCATAGACATGTCCGCCCTGGATGCCACCTCCGGCGAGCGCAACTGAATAGACGTTGGGATAATGATCGCGACCGGCCGAGCCGTTGATTTTCGGTGTGCGTCCGAATTCCGTGAGGAATACGACCAGAGTTTCGTCGAGCATTCCCCGGTCCTCTAGGTCGTTTAATAAAGCGCTACAACCCTGATCCCAGACGGGAAGCAGATTGTTCTTCAAACGGTTGAAGTTGTCAGAATGCGTGTCCCACATATCTCCTTTTCCACCGTTAAGATCTCCGGCGCTACAAACCACTTGAGTGATCGGTACGCCGGCTTCAATCAACCGTCGAGCTAACAATAGGCTCTGTCCGCCGATGTGGTCTCCATAGGTGTCGCGAATTTTAGTCGGTTCGCTGTCAAGATTGTAAGCGGCCCGAACCTTGCCGTTGATGAGCATGTCGGTTGCCAGATCACGGAAATGTTCAAAATTCCGGAAAACGGGTTCCCCGTTCCGAGGATCTTCCAGTTGGGCGAGCAGTTGAGTTCGCCGTTGCAGCAGAGGCAAATCCTTTTCTTCGCCCAGATCGAGGACCTCACTGCCGAGAGTTCGTGAGACACCTCCCCAGGCTTTGCCCGCGGGGGTTCGGATAACCACCGGATCATAGTTGATCCCCAGAAATCCTCCATACTCACCCGCCTGTAAAGTGCCATTGTCGACCATCGGATACGGCAGACGAATCGCTCTGGGCACCCCCCGTGGAGCATCTCGAAAAGCACTTACCATCGCGGCCAGCGATGGCCAGTCTTCTCTTAACGGCGGGATATTGCCGGCACGAGGTGGTTTGTGCCCCGTCATGTTCCAGTACATACCGCGACCATGTGCGGAATCTGAATGGTGAATGGAACGGATGATGGCGAGCTTTTCGGTTTGTTGGGCCATCAACGGGATGTGCTCGCCCGTGCGGTAGCCCGGGGTGGCGGTTTGAATGGTTCCGAAGGAGCCACGTACTTCAGCGGAAGCAGTCATTTTGGGATCAAACGTCTCATGATGACTCATCCCACCCCAGCAATAGACGACGATACAGTTTTTCGCCTTCCCACTACCAGGCCGAGCTCGCAGCGCGGCCGCTGTCGGTTGTTGCATGCTTAGCCACATGGGTAACGAACAGGAGAGCATGCCAACGGAGGTTTTCAGGAGATCCCGACGTGGTATCTTCATGCGAATTCTTTAAGAATTAGTTTTGGACGACTTTAGGGTACAGGGTATTATAATCAAAAACCAAGTGGGGACGCCAATAGCAGAATCGGTCGTTTCGACCGTGTTGGGTTTGCGGTCCCGTAAATCGTTATCCCCGCAGGCAGTGCAATTTAATTCTGTATTGATTCACGAGGAGTGACACGGATGCGAATATTATTTTTGACGATAAGTGTTTTTATGGTCGCGATGGCTTTACCGCGTTCCGGACTCGCAGAGAAAACGCAGGTATTCATTCTTGCCGGGCAATCGAATATGCAGGGGCAGGGTGTTGTGGATTTAGACCATCCGATGCATTACAACGGCGGAAAGGGGACCCTTAATCGGGTGATGGAAAACCCGAAAACGAAGGCGTCGTATGCACACATTAAAAATAACCATGGTGACTTTGTGGTGCGTGATGATGTGTTCGTGCGGTATGTGACGCCTTCGAAACTTAAGCGGGGCGGATTGTCGGTTGGTTTCACCGGGTACGATGGCAATCATCATATTGGTCCTGAGTTCCAGTTTGGCCATGTCGTAGGCAGTGTGATCAAACAACCGGTCTTGCTGATTAAAACGGCATGGGGTGGTAAGAGTATCTATAAGGACTTTCGCCCGCCATCGAGTGGAGGTCAGGTGGGCGCATATTATCGTCAGATGATTTCGGAAATCAAACAGGGACTGGATCAGATCCCGGTGGATTTCCCCCATCTGAACAAACGATACGAACTGCGGGGTTTTGTCTGGTTTCAGGGTTGGAATGATATGTACGATGAAGATGCCCGGTCGCAGTACGAGCAGAATCTGGTGAACCTCATCGGGGATGTGCGGCGGGAATTTGAGGTGCCGGATTTGCCGGTGGTGATTGGCGAATTGGGTAACGGTGGCGAAGACGTATCGGACAACATGAAATCGATTCGGAACGCTCAGAAGACGGCCGCTGAAAAGACGCATCATGCCTACTTCGTCAAAACCACGCAGTTTGCCCGTCCCAAGGAACAATCACCCAATGTTGGTCACGGACACCATTGGTTTGGCAATGCAGAAAGCTATTTTCTGATTGGCGACGCACTTGGAAAGAAAATGCTTGAATTGCAAGTAAAGAAATAGATGAATGGTCACTTAGGTCGGTCGGAGATGGTTTGGTTTTTCATGGATAACTGCGTCGGTGGGTGCAACGAAATTTAAGATGACGTAAGATGATGTTTGGCGTCTGCTGTTGTTGAGTCGATTTTTTTAAACCCCCGGCCATTTATAGATGTGGAACATGAAATATCTTGCTTTGGTTTTGTTCTTAATCAGTACGCCGCTGACGGTCGATGCGGTTGCTCCTTCCAATGCCGTTGATTTCTCCCGGGATGTATTGCCGATCCTTTCAAACAAGTGCTTTGTCTGTCATGGTCCGGACTCAAAGGATCCGGACTTGATCCGACTCGACAGCGAAGTCACGGCGACTGCCGATCGGGGGGGGTACCGGGCAATCGATCAGGCGCGACCGAAGAAAAGTGTGATGTTGTCGCGATTGCACTCGGCGGATGAACCAATGCCACCAGCGGATGCTCAAAAACAGCTGACGGCGGCAGAACGCACGGTGCTTACACGATGGTTGAATGAAGGCGGCGTCTACGCAAAGCACTGGGCGTTTGAGATCCCGGTCCAGGCGGTTCCCAATTCCAACAGGCGTGCCAACCGTGATGAGATGATTGATGCATTTATTGAAGATGGGTTTAAGTCTGCCAGAGTGGATTTTGCTCCGGAAGCCGATCGTGCGACGCTGGCGCGCCGGGTCTCGTTGGTACTGACGGGTCTGCCGCCGGAAATCGATGTTTTGGATACGTATATCCGCGATAGCAGCCCCGCAGCCTACTCCAGGCTCGTCGAGAGCCTGCTGGCAAATCCTCGTTATGGCGAACATCAAGCGCGTTATTGGCTGGATGCCGTTCGGTATGGAGATACGCATGGTTTACATTTGGACAATAAACGCGGAATTTATCCCTATCGGGACTGGGTGGTGGGTGCGTTGAACGACAATTTACCGATGGATCAGTTCATTCGCTGGCAGCTGGCCGGGGACTTGCTTGCCGATCCCACGCTGGCGCAGCGTGTGGCAACG
Organism: Planctomycetota bacterium; assembly: GCA_036150515.1. Lineage (GTDB taxonomy): Bacteria > Planctomycetota > Planctomycetia > Pirellulales > Pirellulaceae > UBA721. The sequence goes on along the minus strand of JAYZPA010000177.1, from coordinate 4,342 downwards.
GGATTTGTGCGACTGAATCCCAGTACGGCCGAGGGAGGTGCGATTCCCGCGGAATTTCAGGCAAAAAATAATTTTGATCGCACTGAAACGCTGGGAACGGTCCTGTTGGGAATGACGCTTACCTGCTCTCGTTGTCATACACATAAATATGACCCGGTGACGCAAACGGAATACTATCAGTTGCTGGCATTCTTCAACAGTACGTCGGAAAGTGCGATGGATGGAAATTCGTATACCTATGCGCCCGTACTGAAGGCGCCCCAGGATCAAAATGCGTGGCAGGTATGGAACCAGCTGGAAAAGGAGCAGGTTGAAATGGTCACCCGCGCTGCCAAATTGATAGGGACCGAGGTGATTCTTCCTGAGACATTGGCAAAGCAGTGGGAAATCGGATCGCGGGACTCAAAACTGAAAATATTAAGTGCGGAAACGGGTCCTTTTGCAGAACGAGATATCCACCAACAGGCGGTTCACTTACACGACCGTATGGAAGAAGCGAAAAAAACATTTACGACGACGTTGGTCGCAAAAGACCTGCCCAAACCGCGAGAAACCCGGGTTCTGCAGCGTGGAGAATACGATCGTCCGCAAGGGGATCCGGTGCAGCCCGATGTCCTGAGTGCGATGGGCCAAATGACAGCTGACACGCCTCGCAACCGTCTGGGACTGGCTCAGTGGCTTACTGCCGCGGAACAACCCGTTGTAACCCGGGTGCTGGTAAACCGGATTTGGGCAAGGGTGTTTGGCGATCCACTTGTGCGTACGCCCGAGGATTTTGGCCTGCAGGGGCAGCAACCCACGCACCCGGAACTACTCGACTGGCTTGCCGTTGATTTTCAGAAAAGTGGATGGGACCTTAAGGAGACGCTCCGTCTAATGGTCCATAGCCGTACTTTTAAACAGGCCTCCGCCTGGCGGAAGGCTGTGGATGATCCTGCGAACCGACTGTTTGCGCGGGGGCCTAGCTATCGTCTGGATGCGGAAGTACTCAGAGACATTGGCTTATGGGCAAGCGGACTGCTGAATCCACACATGGGGGGCGAGGGAGTAAAACCTTATCAGCCGGATGGGATGTGGAAAGCGCTGGCACATCCGGGCAGTAACACCAAACAATACGTTCGTGATCAAGGTGAATTGCTGTATCGCAGGAGCCTGTATGTGTACTGGAAACGAACCAGCCCGCATCCCATGATGACGTTATTTGATGCACCGGACAGGGAATCCAGTTGTGTTCAGCGGCAACGTACCAATACAGCACTCCAGTCCCTGGGGCTGCTCAATGAAACACAACGAATCGAAATGGGGCGTATCCTGGCCGAGCGACTGTTATTGGAGGCGGACTCGGATCAGGCACGGGTTAACCTGCTATTTAAATTGCTGGCCAGCCGACAGGCGACGGCGGTGGAGCAACAGGCGATCGCGGAACTCGTAGACAACCTGCGCACCCACTACGGTGGGAGCGAGGGTGATGCACGGGCTCTATTGGCGATCGGAGATGCGGAACAAAATGAGGATCTGAATCTGACGGACCACGCAGTGTGGACACAGATCGCGGTAACGATTCTGGCGAGCGACCCGGCAATCTTACTTTATTGAGTACAAACCACAAACTTAATTTGAGACATTTAAATTGATGAATACTGTGCATCCCTGTCGAGAACATGAACTGTTGATGACCCGTAGACAACTCTTTGGCAAGTCGGCTTTGGGCCTCGGAACGGCCGCGATGGCGGGACTAATGCCGGCCAGCACGGGTAGCACATCGGAGCCGCAACCGGGACTTCCTCATCACACCCCCAGAGCGAAGCGGGTGATTTATTTGTTCATGAGCGGTGGTCCAAGCCATATCGACCTTTGGGACTACAAACCTAAACTGAACGACCTGTATGGGAAACAATTGCCGGATGAAGTGCGGGACGGGCAACGGGTGACCGGAATGACTGCGAATCAAAAAAGCGGTTTTCCGCTGGCACCGAGTCGGTACAAATTCACGAAACAGGACAACCATGCAGACGGCCTGTGGTGTAGTGAATTGTTGCCACATACCGCGACGGTCGCGAAAGAACTCTGTGTGGTACACAGTACGTTTACCGAAGCCATTAACCATGACCCGGCGATTACCTATATCCAAACAGGATCTCAGACTCCCGGTCGGCCCAGCCTTGGCGCGTGGCTTAGCTACGGGCTTGGCTCCGCGAATGAAAATTTACCTCACTATGTTGTGATGCATGCCCGGACCAGATTTCCTGAACAGAGTTTGTTTAATCGTCTGTGGGGTCCGGGCTTCCTCTCATCCGACCATCAGGGAATTCTGATGCGTAGTCAGGGCGACCCGGTATTATTTTTGAGCAAACCTGATGGTGTTAGTGCAGCCGATCGGCGCGCTCAACTGGATGCCCTGGCGGCTATTAATCAGCAGCAGGCGAATGAATTTGGGGATCCGGAAATCCTGTCGCGTATTCGACAGCATGAGATGGCTTTTCGCATGCAAACATCCGTTCCGGAACTGGTGGATTTTTCGGACGAAACCAATGCCACACTCGAACTGTATGGGGAAGACGTGAAAACCCCCGGCACCTTTGCTGCCTGCTGCCTAACGGCACGCCGTTTGGCGGAACGTAATGTGCGGAATATTCAAATCTTTCACCGCGGTTGGGATGCCCACGGTAATCTGGCCGGTGAGCATAGTTCCCAGTGCAAAGATATTGATCAGGCAACCGCGGCACTGATTAAAGATCTCAAACAACGGGGGATGCTGGAAGAAACCCTTGTCGTGTGGGGTGGGGAATTTGGGCGAACGCCCTATTGCCAGGGGGGGCTGACTCGCGAAAACTACGGGCGGGATCACCACCCCCGGTGCTTTACCACCTGGATGGCCGGTGGCGGTGTGAAGCCGGGGATCACTTACGGGCGGACGGACGATTATGGATACAATATTGCAGACTCGGACGGTCAACCTTTGTCACCCCAGCCGGAAAAAGACCACTGGACGCCTGGTACCATGCATATCCACGACCTGAATGCGACCATTTTGCACCTGCTGGGAATCGATCATCGTCGCCTGACCTATCGGTATCAGGGGCGGGATTTTCGGCTGACCGATGTTCATGGACATTTGATGTCCGAAATATTAGCCTGATTTTGCGAGCGTTTATTTTTCGGGGTTTATGTATGCGAACGATGATTTTGTTGTGCGGGCTGATGGCGGCGGGGGGGATTACGGAATTCACCAATGCAGCTGTCAAACCTAACATTGTGCTGATTGTTTCGGATGATCAGGGATACGCTGATATCAGTGCCTTTGATCATCCTCCGGAGATCGTCACGACGAACCTGGACCGCATTGCCAAGTCGGGGGCTCGATTTTCTAACGGATACGCTTCGGCATACGTATGTGCACCGTCACGTGCAGGACTGCTAACGGGACGTTACCAACAGCGTTTTGGATTTTATAGTGGAGGCGATTCGCGAATCGGTTTGCCGTTGTCGGAGATGACCGTTGCGACACTTCTGAAAAAGGCGGGCTACGCGACGGGGGTATTTGGAAAGTGGCACGTAGGGCTGGAAAAACAATATCACCCGCTCAGTCGGGGGTTTGATGAATTCTACGGTTTCCTGGGCCATGGAGCCCATGACTATTTTGAACTTAAGGCGGGTGATGAGCACAATGGCATGTGGCGTAACTGGGATCGCATTGATGACACCGGTTATCTGACGGACAATCTTGGCCGTGAAGCGGCCGCATTTATTCGACGCCATCGCGAGGAACCGTTCTTTTGCTATATACCGTTCAATGCAGTTCACTGGCCGCTGCAGGCTCCTGAGGAAGATGTCAGACGATACCACAACGAAAATCCGGATCGGAATGTTTATTTGGCCATGCTCGATCGTATGGACAAGGCGGTGGGCGTAGTACTGGATGAATTGGAATTACAGGGATTGACCCAAAACACGATCGTTCTGTTTATGTCGGATAACGGTGGGAGTAAAAAAGTCTTTGCCGATAACGGAAAACTGCGTGATTTCAAACAGTCGACCTATGAAGGTGGAATCCGGGTACCGTTTATGATGAGCTGGCCCGGTAAAGTGGAAGCGGGGCATGTGATCGAGACTCCGGTTATTTCTCTCGATTTCTTCCCGACGATTTGTCAGGCCGCGGGTATTTCCATTCCACGTGACAGGCAGCTCGATGGAAAGAGTCTGCTACCTCTTTTAAGCGGAGAAGCAGTGGGGACGCATCATGAGCATCTCTATTGGGATGGTGATGAGGGACGACATGCCATACGCAGTGGTGCCTGGAAATTGGTGGTGCGCGGTGAGTCCACGGAACTCTACAATCTGG
>JAYZPA010000176.1:0-14810 GCA_036150515.1 Planctomycetota bacterium | reverse complement strand
ACTGGCCTCGCTTAATAGTGAAGTTGCTCCGGATTCTCCAACGGATTTGTAGTACAAGACAAGTCCGATATAGGAGAGAAGCATGATCACGGGGAATATAGCTGCTGTCATCAGAGCGTCTTTTTTAGCTGCAGACTGAATCGTCGTAACTTGGGCTTTCTGATTGTCATCCGCTGCTTTGACTTTATCTTCATCGACACCCTGATATTCACCGAGGATACCGGATTTTGGTTGGGTCAGAAATTGCTCGTACTGAGCACCTTCTTCTTTTAGAGCGGTTGAAATGGACTGGTCTTGAATTTGACCTAAAAACAAGCTTCCTATGCCAAGTCCAAGCATTCCGATGCCACCGACCGAGTTAAGAGTTAATGCTCCACCTTTAGGGAATTTTTCGGAGACCACGGCTAACATGGTTGGCCAGAAGAAGGTTTTTCCCAGCCCGTAAACCGTGGCAGCAAGGAGGATTCCAATCGCAGTCGCTTTCGAGAGAAAGACCAACCCTATTGCGGCGACAGCCGCACTAACGGCAAGCAGGGTTAGCGGTGTGATTCGGTGAACAATCGATCCAGCGAAGAAACGCAGGACCGTCATGATCCCCATGGTATAGACAAGAACCCAGCCCGCCTGAAGGCCGATATCTTTCATGGCAGGTTCCATCAATTCGACGCTCCAGCTGTCGACTCCTAATTCCGTTGTTGCCAGTGGGATCATTAGTAAACAGAGAATGAAGAAGACAGGTTGTCCGAGACTTTTTGTCGCCAGTCCGAAAAGAACCCCACCCGCCAAACCTGGAATCAAAGCCCAGCCGGCGTTGCTAAGAGCCGTTGCACCCTCCAAATTCAGAATTGAAAATACTTGCAATGAGATCAGGTAGATTGAGATAAAAGCTCCTAAACCACCAAAGTCTGAGAGCATTTCCCGGTAAGTGACGCCGGCCTGAACTCGTTCGCTCTGGGGAAATTTACACCCAAACAGAATAATCCCGTAAACAATGGTTGGGATTAACGTCAGCGCAACTTTTGTTTGCCAGGAAGAATCTACCATGGCGATCGCAATGAGACCCGCAAGTACGCTACCCCCCGGCCATCCGGCATGAAGAATATTCAGCCATTTTGCTTTCTCTTTATGGAACATTGTGGCTACAACCGGATTAATATAGGCTTCCACCGTACCGTTGGATAATGCAAACAGGAATGTGCCCCAATACAGTGCGTTATAGGAATCTGCGGTTATCAGGATGATGGTTGAGGACATGTGGAGCAGGAAGCCAATGAACGCCGCTCTGCCATACCCAATTTTATCAATGATCAGACTGAAAAGAAAAATGCTAAAAGCAAATGGCCAGAAGCCAACACCAAGAATTTCTCCCTTCTCCGTTTCTGATAGACCAAATGTCTCCTGCCAATCGCCAATAATCATTGTGCGTACAACAAAACCAAACGCACAGGCGACTAAGGCAATGAAGCTTCCCCAGAATATTCGAGTGTCATTTGAAGAGGTGTTTTTCTCCCCGGCTGCGAAACTTGACATTGTTTAACTACTCCCAAACCATACCGATTGAATGAATACACATGATCCCGTCTGATTCTGATCGGGATAACGCATATAAAGTACGAAAAAGCGATAGGTTAGCATATAGCAATCATGAAAATCGTGATGATTTTATGAAGGCAATAGTACTTATCGAGGTGAGTTGGCAATCGTTAGCTTTCATATTGCTGGATGATACTCGAATGTTCTGGTCAGGGGATGATTGTTATTGACCCAAATTGCCCGTTTCTCATAACTTAGTAAGTGCGGGAGAGAATAAACCGGAACCGACTGCCAGGTCTTCGATCTGGAATAGGTTGATTTCGGGTTTTGTCGGCATGTTGAACATGCATGACAACTCTCAATTATCAAGAAAACCAACTCGCAGTCAGGGCTACCTTGATTGAGGGGGGGGCGGTTTTGCGCTGTCGGAGACAGCCATGCAGCAGGTACGGATGCCGATCATATTGTGCTGGACGCTCATCTTTGCGTTTGCGCTGATGCTGCGCTGTTCGGCCGCTGTCTGGTGGCAGGCTCGTCAGGTGGATGAAAATGCATTTGCGTTTGGTGACTCTTTTTCTTACTGGGTGTTAGGACACCAGATTTACAAAGGGGAAGCCTATCAATTCGGAGGCGCCAATGCGAAAGTTTCCCGGGCCCCGGGTTACCCGTTGATCATTGCCGGATGGCACAAAATGTTTGCCGGTTCACCATCGCTGTTGTCGGTACGTCTACTCAATGCGCTGTTGGGTTCGTTGACGGTCATTGCGGTCGGCTTTTTAGCGATGCTGATGTTTGATCGCATGACGGGTTATTGCGCGGCAATATTGGCGGCAATCTATCCCGGGGCGATCGTGATGAGCATTTTGATTTTGAGTGAAGGACCTTTTTGTCTGTTGATGATTCTGCAGTTGATTGCCTGCCATTTTGTAATCCGCCGGATAAACCCTGCAGCCCATCCAACAAATCCCGGTCAGTGGATATTTCACGATTGGGGGCCAACGATGTTGGCAGGCGTCACAGCGGGCATTGCTATATTAATCCGCCCGAGTTGGATGTTGTTTACACCGGCTTTTTTAGTCGTCTGGTTTCTGTTTTCCCGGCAGCGCAAAACCGTAGCGAAGCATGGTTTGGTTATGATCCTGATGTTATGTCTGACGATGTCACCATGGTGGGTTCGCAATTACCAGGTGACCGGTCATTTTGTGCCTACGACGCTCCAGGTGGGTGCGAGTTTATATGACGGCCTACATGCCGGGGCGACCGGTGGCAGTGACATGTCGTTTGTCTTGGGATTTCATCGGGAACAGAACGAGGCGGATTCCCGGTTGGTAGCGTTACCAGCAGATTCCTATGAGTATCGTTTGAACCATCGCATGCGTCAGGCTGCCCTCTCCTGGGCCACCGCGCATCCGGGTGAAGTCATGAAACTTGCAGGAAACAAATTCATCCGTCTGTGGCGACCTCTTCCTAACCGCACAACGGTTCAGTCGGAGTTGCATCGAGGGGGTGTCGCTGGCGGATATCTAGGAATTCTTGGTCTGTCGGTGGGCGGTTTGATCGTGCTGGCCCGGCGATCCGGACAACCAACCCATTCGCCGGATTCCGATGCCGATATTTCCGGGGAAATTTCTTTTTCTAATCAGGCACCTGTGTCAGTGGCGGTTCTGTTAAGTATCTCTCCCGCGATATACTTCACCGCCCTGCACATGGTGTTTGTTAGTTCGATTCGATATCGCCAACCGGCAGTTCTGGTATTGACGGTGCTGGCAGGGGTCGGTTTACATCAAATGCTGATCCGGAGTGGCCTGTTGAAGCGTTTTCAGGCAAATCGATCCTCGCAAGCAGAAGGAGGATGTTGATGCAAACAACGGAACGTCCTTCACTTGATCTACGCCCTCCTGGTCCGGGAGCGATTCAGCGCTGGTTGCGAGGTGCGGCCATCACGGTTGTGGTTCTTGTATCGGTGATCGTTGTCAATCAAGCGTGGATTGATCGTCAGCTTAATGAACAGATTCGTCTGCGGATTGAGACGGCGATTGCCGCGCAATACCCGGAATTGACCGTGACGGTTGGATCCGCGCAGCGCACGGGCAACCATGGAGTTCGCCTGGAAGATGTAGAAATATCTCTGGCTGCAGTCGACGTGAACCCGTGGCAACATTCCTCCTGGGATACGGCGACGGTGGTCGAGATACAGCGATTAGACCTGATAGGGCCGACGGATTATGCGACCTTATTAAAACAGCAACCAGTGATTCAGCAGGTCAATCTGGTCCAAGGTCGGATCCATGTAATCCGCGACCGTCATGGCCAATGGAATGTGGTGGAGTTGATTAAGCGGCTACAAAATTCCTTAAATTCCCAATCCGTAGGGAGCCTGCCAACGATCCGGTTGAATCAGCTGGAACTGGCGATTCGCGATGAAAATCAAGTGGCGACTCAACCGTTGTCGGTCATGTTGCAGGATACGGTAATTGCGGAGCAGGAACGTGAACACGTAACCGATTCCGCCGCACCGGAAAACGGACTGCCGAATCATGGTCGCGTATTGGCGATCCGATCCGATGCAACGAATTCCTTTGTTCGCAGCATCTCGATACGAGGCGCGGTATCGCTGGATTCTCAGCCATCGGTCCTTGCCATAGAGCTCAACAGTTTGAAACTAACCAATGAACTGTTTGAATTCTTACCGTTACAGGTTTTAGATGAATTTCCTGCGGGAATGGAAGTACGTGGTGACTTAAATCTGGCTCTGCAACTGCAAACTCAGATGTTGTCGTCAGGTTCCGAGGCAGAGGATAGGCCGGTGGGGATTCAGTCCAGCTGGATTGCAGCCGGTGTGATGGTCAATGGGTTCTATCGTGATCGTCGACTACCGTACCCCATAACGGATATCTCGAGCAGTATGACGTGGCAGAACGATGTGTTGAAACTGGAAAAGATCCGGGGCAGTCTGGGAAGCACACCGGTAAAAGCTCATGCCAGAATCACGCAGTTTGGTTTGCAACCGATCGTGGATATTGGTCTGGCCATCGATAAGATTCTGATTGATGAGGCTTTGCTGATGGGATTACGTGAAGATGGTCCTTTAAGTGATGTGCGAAAGGCTTTACATACCTATTCACCGCGTGGTACAGCGGCCATCACCTATCGCTACGACAATGTTGGTGAACAACCCCGTTCGGATCTGAATCTTCAACTGTTGGATATGGATATTACGTATGCAGCGTTTCCCTACACGCTGAAGAATGCTCAGGGAACGGTACGAATTCAGGACGGGGACGTGTTGGTTGAAGAAATTCAGGCGCATTCGCATGGTCGAACATTTCGGATCAATGCGGACATCAAGGCTGTCAAGGATCATCCCCAGGGATGGCTGGAAATTACGTCCGATGGCCCTGTCCCATTAGATGCGGAGTTGATCGGTGCCATGGCTCCGGCGACCCGTAAAACGATGGATCTGTTACGACCAACCGGAATGATCTCATTGCATCGAGCGCGTTATCAGTTCAACGGTGAAAAAACAAACCCCTATCGAAATCTGGAATTTGATATTCACCAGGGCACGTTGTTTTATAAAAAATTCCCATATCCGATCCAGCGTATTCACGGTCACGTGCGAGCCGAGGGCAAGGACTGGAGTTTCGAGGATTTTTCAGGATATAAGGGTAGTGCGTTTATCCAGATGCGTGGGCGGCTTGACGAAACACGGACCACAGATGCCCCGTTGCAGTTAATCATTACCGCAACCGATGTCGCTCTGGATAACGACCTGCGTGATGCTCTCGCAGCAACGAACGATTCGACGTTACAAACATGGAGGGAGTTGAATCCTCAGGGAGCACTGGATCAGGTGCGAATCAGTTTAGAGAGTACTCTGCAGCCTGATGGAACTCATGTTTTGGTCCATGGGAAAAAGTGGGTGCCGACCGATAGTTTAACCACATCCACCCTGCAGTTTATGCCTCAGTGGCTCCCCTACCCGATTCGAGGGATCACTGGGGAGTTTATTTTACAGGATGGCCACGTTCGTTTGACTGGGATTGATGGGACACACGGGGATACGAAATTTAGTTTGGACGGAGTTTATAACCGGACGGCTAAGGGGCACTGGAATTTAGCGTTAGATCATTTCAATGTCCAACGATTGAGTTTGGATGCGGATTTAATGGCAGCTTTACCATCAAAGCTTAGTAAAACCCTGAGAAAACTCGACGTTGCCGGACATTTTCAACTCGACGGAGATCTTTATTTTTCCCACGATCCTCGTAGTATCAAGCCCGTCCATGCCAGTTGGAACATGCAGCTGGATACGGCAGGTGCTGCGATTTCGCATGAGCCAAGGATTTCGGGGATTTACGGAGGCGCACAATTTACCGGAGTCTACGATGATCGTGGGTTCCGAACTAACGTAACACTTGATGTTGAATCGATGTTTTGGGGTAGGCAGCAGATCACCAAGGTTTCGGGGCCTTTGTGGATCGATGAAAAACAGTTGCTGGCCGGCAGTTGGGCGCGGACCGGTCCGGTCGCCCAGAGGCCCAGCGATCAGAGTGTTATCCGACAGCCTCAACGACCCATTCATAGTTTGACAGCGCAGAGTTTTGGAGGAAGAGCTCAACTGGATTTACAGATTCGGTTTCCGGAAACAGCTCGGGAAGCAGCAGCTTTAACCGGCGTAGGGATTCGGCCTGAAGGGCAACCTGGCCCCAGCTTTATGTTGCAGGGTTCGTTGTTACAGGCGGATCTTGCACAAATTGCACGATATCGAGGTGTTCAGGAAAAGACTTCCGGACGACTCAACGCCGGATTGCGAATGCGCGGTCTCGTGGACAATCGTGCCAGTTGGATCGGCGATGGTACGATCCGCCTGGATCGCGCCGACACGTATCAACTGCCGCTGATGGTGGTGCTGTTTAACAAGATCGATCCTCAGGATGAACAGGGAGTGTTTTCATCGACAGAAGTTGATTTTCGCGTTCGTTCTCAACAGGTGGTCTTAGACCGCATCGATTTACGTGGTGATGCAGTCAGCCTGTTTGGAACGGGATGGATGTCATTTGATGAAGAGATCAACCTGAATTTTTATTCCCGGGTGGGGCGTCAGCAGTTGGCTCTTCCGTTGCTGAATACGGTGTTGTCCGAAGCGAGTAAGAGTTTATTGAAAATCGAAGTGGTTGGTTCGGTTAGTCAGCCCAGAGTCAATGGAACGGCTTTTCCGGAACTGGATGATACGATGGAACGGATTCTGAAGAACCTGGAACCACGCATCGCATCCCCCCTGCGGGATGATGGCCGCAATGGTATCCTGCAATTAAGATAAGGGCTCTTTGATGGGAAACACGGGTTATGAAGTTTACTAAAATGCACGGTGCCGGAAATGACTATGTCTATGTCAATGGACTGGTGGAGACGCTGCCCGAGGATCTGCCCGAACTGTCCCGCCAGATGTCCCATCGTCATTTTGGAGTGGGTGCCGATGGTCTGATCCTGATCCTGCCTGCGGAACAGGCAGATGTGCGGATGCAGATGTTTAATGCCGATGGTAGTGAGTCAGAAATGTGCGGCAATGGCATTCGATGTCTGGCAAAATACGTCTATGAACGAGATATTTGCCGTCAGGACGCTCTGGCGGTCCAAACCAAGTGTGGTGTGCTGATGATGGATTTGGAGGTCGAAGACGGGAAGGTGCAGCGTGTCAAAGTTGATATGGGTGAACCCATGCTCGAAGCAGAAAAAATTCCTACAACGCTGTCCGGGGCAACCATCGTTCAGGAGCCGTTAGAAATTAATAACCAGATCTTCGAAGTGACCTGTGTTTCCATGGGCAACCCTCATGCGGTTATTTTTGTGGACGATGCCAATGATTCTCTGGTACTTGGTTTGGGACCGATGTTGGAAACGGATGCAAGGTTTCCACAACGTACCAATGTCGAATTTGTCGAATTGATTTCTGAAACCGAAGTGCGACAAAGGACCTGGGAACGGGGTTCCGGGGAAACCTGGGCTTGTGGTACCGGTGCGAGTGCGGTGTGCGTGGCGGGAGTGTTAGCGAATAAAACTCAACGGCAAATCCGAGTGCACTTGCTTGGGGGAGATTTGGATTTGCATTGGGATGAAGAGACGAATCATGTGTTTATGACCGGTGGTGCGACAGAGGTGTTTACAGGGGATTGGTAATCCCTGCATCTGCCCTGGAAAGTCCGGAATCATCCGGAAATGAGAAATTGCGGTTACCATGAAACTGGAAGCTCCATGGATGATGCGTTTAGGAGGATTTGGAATCACCTGCGCGATGCGGAGTTGGATGAGCACGATGGATTACCGGATTCATCGTGAGGAACCAGCTGCGGATCCTGTGCTGGCCGAATATCAAGGGCCGAATATTTACCTGTTCTGGCACGAGTACATTCCTATTCCTTTTTATCTTCGGGGTCGCTGTAATATTACCATGTTGCTCAGCCGGCACCGTGATGCCGAATGGCTTTCACATACCGCTCGCTATATGGGATTTGGCACCGTTCGGGCTTCGACATCCAGGGGGGGCGTTGCCGGGCTCAAAGAGCTGTTGAACGTGGGTAAGACACAAAATCTGACCATGACCCCGGATGGACCAAGGGGCCCTCGTCGTCGATTAGCACAGGGTTGTATCTATTTGTCTTCTCGCTTGCAGATTCCCCTTGTTTGCCTGGGCTTTGGTTGTGACCGGCCCTGGCGAGTAAAAAGAGCCTGGGATCAGTTTGCGATTCCTCGCCCAGGCTCACGTATCCGGATGATGATCGGCCGCCGGATTCAGATTCCAGAGGGACTCGGACGTGATGAAATTGAACAGCAACGACTGAAAGTGGAACAGATTTTGCAGACCCGTACGTTGTGTGCGGAACAGTGGGCCGCATCCGGCAGTCGCATGATCGATGAACAGCCACTGCGGAAAGAACCGGCGCCGCTGTACTATGACATGCCCCGGACAACGTTCTAGATTTGGTTTCCTACCGCTTTGGGCTACAATGCTCAAAGGAGTCCAATAGAAAACGATGGATGATTTACCACTATTTCCCGATAACGATTTTGTATCCCCGGAGGGCGAGGAACAGCCCAGTGTACTTACGGTTAGCGAACTCAACGAGTTAGCTAAGGACGTGCTAGCGGAGCAGTTTTCGAAAATCTGGGTTGCCGGAGAGGTCACCGATTTGTCTCAACCCTCGTCGGGACATGTCTATTTTACACTGAAGGATGATCAGGCTTCGATACGGGGTGTTATTTGGCGTAGTACGGCCTCTCGGCTACCCTTTGCTCTGGAAGATGGTCAGCAAATTCTTTGTCAGGGTAAAATAGATTTATACGTTGCCCGTGGGAGCTACCAATTGGTGGTCAATCGAGTTGAGTCGCAGGGCATGGGAACATTGCAGCAGGCGTTTGAGCAGTTGCGCCGAAGTCTGGAGTCTGAGGGATTATTTGACACCGAGCATAAACAGTCGATTCCCTGGCTACCGCGGTGTATCGCGTTCGTGACGAGTCCATCCGGCGCAGCGATTCGGGACTTTTTGGAGGTCGTGCGGAGGCGTTGGAACAATGTCAACGTCATTGTCATTCCCGCCCGGGTTCAGGGTACGCAGGCTGCCGGAGAGATTGTCTTGGGAATCGAACAGGCAAATCGGATATTACCGGCACCGGATTTACTCGTCGTTGGTCGAGGGGGCGGCAGCATGGAAGACCTGTGGTGTTTCAATGACGAACAGGTGGTACGGGCGATTTTCAACAGCACGATCCCGGTAATTTCAGCGGTTGGCCATGAGATTGATGTTACCCTGTCGGACTTGGTGGCGGATCGCCGTGCATTGACACCCTCGGAGGCAGGCGAGATGGCGGTGCCCCAGGAGTCTGAGGTTTGGAGTAATTTATCGGCGTTGAAGCAAAGGCTTCTTGCCTTGTTACAGTTGCGACTGGAAACTGCCCGTCAGCGGTTTGAGCAACTTAGGTCTCGCCCTGTATTGGCGCGACCAACGGATGCGATTCACGAGCGATCTCGAAAGGTGGACGAACTGGAAAAACACCTGGCACGTGGTATCGACCTTGCATTGAAACAGGGGCAGGAGCAGATCTCGCTAATGGCAGCGAGACTGTCTGCTTTAAGCCCTCTGGAAGTGCTTCAGCGGGGTTATTCTGTGACCCAATCCATGAATGCCCAGGTTGTCCGCAGCATTCAGATGATTGAAGTGGGGCAGACCATCGAAACCAAAGTCGGTGATGGCAGTTTTATTAGTAAGGTGGAGTCGATTCAGGCGGAATTGAAATAAACTTAATTGGTGGCGGAGTATTTTTTTCTAACGGTTTTCTGCGTTTAAGCGAATTTATAAGGTATGAATAAATGGCCAAAGAGAATGAAACGGCAAACGACGAATTGTCTTTTGAACAGGCATTGGCAGCCCTGGAAGAGATTGTGCAACAACTGGAACAGGGCAAGTTAGGCTTGACCGAGTCATTGGAACATTATGAATCCGGTGTCGATTTGTTGAAACAATGTCATACAACCCTTCAGCAGGCGGCACGTAAAATTGAGGTACTTACCGGGGTTGATGAGGACGGAAATGCCCAAACAGAGCCATTTTCTGATACAGAAACAACCCTGCAATAAACCCACGGGTGAACGGAAAGCGTCCGCGGGTGGTCCATCCGTTATAGACGATACGGCCGGCCTGTCATAAAGTAGAATGAGTGGATTGATTGTTACAGGGTCAATTTTCTGCCACGGTCCCCTTCATTCTGGAATCATTCGTCGATGGTAACCGCATCTAACCCTCAACTTTCAGATTATATGCAGTCGGTGCGTGTTGAAGTCGAAAGCGAACTGGCCGAAATTACGCGTTTCCATTCGGATTGCCCGAACATTCTTGAGCAGGCGATACGATACACCTTATTAGCCCCGGGTAAACGTCTGCGCCCGATTTTGGTGTTTATGGCGTCCGAAGCCTGCGGTCAGCGTACAAGTGCGACTTTGGACTGTGCTTGTGCGGTAGAGATGATCCACACTTATTCTCTCATTCATGATGACCTGCCCGCGATGGATGACGACGCGATGCGTCGAGGCCAGCCGGCATGTCATATTCAGTTTGGAGAGGCCAATGCAATTCTTGCCGGTGATGCGTTACTAGCGTATGCCTTTCAGGTGGTTTCAAGTAGTGATAGTTCTTCAGAGGTGTGTGCGGCTTGTTGTCGCGAACTGGCAATCGCTGCAGGGCCCTGTCATTTAGTGGGCGGTCAGGTTGATGATTTGGCGGCGGAGCATCAGGACGGAGATTTAAGCCAACTGCAACACATTCATCAACGAAAAACGGGATCCCTGTTTCGCGTTTCACTGAAGTTGGGGGGGCTTGCTGCCGGGGCGGACTCTGAACAAATTGATCATCTGGATACGTATGGTAAATATTTAGGTCTGGCATTTCAGATTGTCGATGATCTGCTGGACTGCAACGGTGATCAACAGTGGCTGGGAAAACAGATCGGAAAAGATACCGAGCATGGTAAACTAACTTATCCTCGTTTGCGGGGAATGGAAGCCAGTCGTAACGATGCGCAGGAATTGATACATCAGGCGATCGAGGAGTTAAATTCATTTGGGGGGGCAGCAGAATCCCTGAGACAACTGGCATCATACGTATTAGAGCGAAATAACTGATTAACCATTACAAACAGGACAACGATGGACTGAAGAAACGAAGGTCTTCACGTTCGTAACAGGCACAGGTAGTTGGCGTCACCATGGATCACCCCATTCTTTCCAGTCTTCATTCGGCAGAACCACTGCAGCAAATGACCAGTTCCCAGCTGGTGGATGCGGCTGTGGAGATCCGTGACGTATTGTGTCAGCTGCTGAGTGAGCGTTCTGCCCATTTTGCCTCAAACCTTGGTGTTGTGGAACTTTGTTTGGCACTGCACAGCACATATGATTTTAAGCACGACAGGCTGATATGGGACACAGGACACCAAATCTATCCTCACAAACTTGTCACGGGCAGATATCAGCAATTCATGTCGATTCGCACGAAAAGTGGTTTAATGGGATATCCCAATCCGGCGGAGAGCGACTATGACCTGTTTATGACGGGGCATGCGGGTGCGAGTGTTTCCTCGGCCCTGGGATTACACAGTGGCGACATGCTTCAGGGCAATGCGGATCGTCGATCGGTCGCAGTCATTGGTGACGGAGCTTTTCCTTCGGGTGTTGTTTACGAAGCGATGAACAATGCCGATGGCAACGTATTGGTCATACTAAACGACAATGAAATGTCTATTTGTCCGCGGGTGGGTGGCGTTGCGTCGTATCTTGACCGATTGCGGTTGACCAGCCTTTATTCCGGATTGAAGAGTGAAATTGTCCGCGTACTTAATAAGGTGCCGTTGGTGGGTGATCCGGCAGAGCGTTTTCTGGCTCAGATGAAGGAAGCGGTCAAGGCGGGATTACACGGCGGGATGTTATTTGAAGAATTAGGATTTCGTTATCTAGGCCCGATTGACGGCCATGACATACCGCTGTTGCGTAAATATCTAAAAATGGTCAAAGATTTGGAGGGTCCGGTATTGTTACATGTCGTTACGGAAAAGGGGCATGGCTTCACACCGGCAGTGGACGATCCACGAACATTTCATGCTCCCCCGGTTTTTGATCGTGAACAGAACCATGCGGTGTTCTCCAGCACGAGTTCGGCAACGGTTTGTAATTTCACAAATTATGCACGGGATGCAATTCATGAACAGATGAGCAGGCGGGAAGATATTTCCTGTCTGACCGCCGCCATGTGCCAGGGCAACAAATTGGAACAGGTTCGTGAAGACTTCCCGGACAGATTCTTTGATGTCGGGATTTGTGAAGGGCATGCTGTGGCGTTTGCCGGCGGCCAGGCAAAATCGGGAGTACGACCGATTGTTGCGATTTACAGTACATTTTTGCAACGCAGTATTGACCATATTTTCCAGGAGGTTTGTCTACAGGATTTACCCGTGACGTTCATGCTGGATCGAGCAGGTCTGGCGGGACCGGATGGTCCCACACACCACGGTGTGTTTGATTTGACATATATGCGTATGTTTCCCAATATTGTGGTAATGGCTCCAGCCGATGCTGTCGATTTGCGTGGCATGCTGGATTTTGCGGTAAAACACTCGTCACCCTGTGCCATCCGTTACCCGAAAGGACCAGCTCCTGAGATAGAGCGTGATGCCGTTGCGATGGACTTAGGAAAAGCGGAAATTATTCGTCAGGGTGATCAGGGTACGATTTTGTCATGCGGGGCGATGCTTCCGGCAAGTCTGGAGGCAGCGGAACGACTGAGTACCGAGGGTTTTCAGGTGGGGGTGGTGAATGCCCGATTTGTAAAACCACTGGATGAAGATGTGATTGGACGGGTATTGAGAAATAGCCCGTTTGTTGTAACCGTTGAAGAAGCCGCATTAATTGGTGGATTTGGTTCGGCGGTTTTAGAGTTTGCATCGCAGCGACAGCTCAACCCGTCTCGTATCCGGCGGTTGGGAGTTCCAGATATCTTTGTAGAACATGGCAGTCGCAGTGAATTACTTGCTGATCTGGGTTTGGATGCTGACGGAATCTATCGAACGTGTCGCGAGTTGATCGAAGACAACAATGCGGCGGATGTTGAGGCAGTCAGTTGATTTTGTTAGATGTGTTTTACGGCTCGTCTGGAACCAATGACGATGGGTGATCTAAATCTGAACCGTCCGGAAGCGCCTGCGACCGCCAGTTGGGTGCGGCAGAATGGCTCCCGACCGAAAGTGATTGTGCTCGGTGGCGGTAGTGAAATGTCCGCCAACGCGGAGAAAACGACACGCGCGTGTATTGATGAGTTTTTTCATGTGGTGTCCGATCCTGCAGAGGATCCGGATTTAGCAATTGTTTTGGGTGGCGATGGCTCGATTTTACATGCAGCCAGAGATGTCGCCGTAAAACAGCTTCCTGTCGTGGGTGTCAATCTTGGCCGCTTAGGATTTTTAGCATCGATTTCGCCGGATCAAATGGTGCAGGCGTTTCAGGACGTGGTGGCGGGAAACTGTCGGATTGTGGATCATCTCATGTTGAATTGTAGTGTGATCCGAAATGGGGAGGCGATTTGTACGCAATGGGGTCTCAATGAAGTCGCGGTGGTAAGAGGAGCCCCTTTTTCGATCCTGGATATTGAATTATTTGTGGATGGGGAATTAGCAACCACCTACAGTTGTGATGGATTGATTATTTCAACACCGGTGGGTTCCACGGCATACAGTTTATCGGCCGGAGGACCGATTTTGCGTAAATCGCTGGATGCGTTTGTGATTTCCGCGATCAGCCCACATACATTGACCGTTCGTCCGGTGGTGGACTCATCAGATCGAATTTTTGAAATGCAGGTTCAAGGGGTAACGGCCGACACGGCAGTAACCGTCGATGGACAGGTGCTTGCAAATGTTACCGAAACAGATCGAATTCGTGTGGAAAAGGCAGATGTCGTATTTCGCATGGTTGAAGTTATGGGCCAAAATGATTACCGGACATTGCGGGAAAAGCTGGATTGGGGTGGTCGAATTCGGCATAAAAAATAACAATAGGAACCTGTCGCGATGGATTGATTCGCGACAAGGTTTAGTATGGTTACCCAAGTTGAATCACGTATGCAAGGAAGCATCGGATGCACGGTCAAATATCTGTAGTCAAGTGGGTTGGATTACCGTTTTGGATGACGGTTTTTCTATGGGCCGGGTTCGCTGTGACTCCGGTCCAATCGCAGGATCGGGATCTTGTTGAGCAATTAAATCAAGTTACCGGTGATCTCGAATCAAAGAGCACTCGTGAGAAAACATACCAGTTGGCATATAAAATGTCGGCAGGTGAGAGCGTCCGCTCACGGATCGTCCATCTGGTTTCTATGGATACAAAAATTGAGGGCG
The DNA here is from genome assembly GCA_036150515.1 of Planctomycetota bacterium. Taxonomy (GTDB): domain Bacteria; phylum Planctomycetota; class Planctomycetia; order Pirellulales; family Pirellulaceae; genus UBA721. The sequence continues at coordinate 341 of JAYZPA010000176.1, read as the reverse complement.
AATTTGAAAATCTAAAATCGCGCAGTGTTTCGACCCGGGTCTTTCGGATTGCGGGCGTGGACCCGGACGGCAACATGACTTTGGTACATGTCGTTGAAAGTGCGGAATTGTGGCAGAAAGTAACCGGCCAGGATGAAGTTCGTTTTGACAGTCAGAAGGATCAGGTTGTGCCGGAGAACTATGTAAATGTAGCCGCCTCAATTGGTAAACCCTTGTCCACCATCACGATTTCTCCTTCCGGAAAAATTGTTCACCGCAAGGATGCCGTGACGCAGTTCAATCCGGGAATCGGGATGTTGTTGCCGCAGTTACCCGAACGGAGTGTTGTGGTGGGGCAACGG
>JAYZPA010000175.1:0-22898 GCA_036150515.1 Planctomycetota bacterium | reverse complement strand
AAATGAGGATTGTTGATCAGCAGCGTCAAAAGCCAAAACAAATATACGTCATTAAGATCTCTCGGCTGAGGCCCTGACTCAGCAAAACGATTAAAACCCTCAATCCATTCCGAGTTGAAGGAAAACCACACCATCATGATGATGCCGCCGATCACCGAAGCACCGCCAACCAACAAAAAATCCACGATCGGATGCCAAATCGCCGGCGACCGTTTGCTCTGAGAACTAGCAAGCTGTTCGACCATACAGACCTCTTTACCAAATAAATACCTACGAATCTCCGGGATATTTCAACCTTAAAATATACCATTTGCCCTTTTATTGCTTCCCCAATTTGCACACAAACCGTACTACTCCGTTAAACATGATCGTTCACACCGGTTACGAGTATACGCTCGCAACCATACTCGAACTGACGGAGGCCGGAAATGAATTTAAAAGAACGATTTGGAGTTTGGCTTGATGTGTTAAGAATTCAAGTCGATTTTATTCGCGAACTCGGTTTTTATCGTCTCAACTCGGCTAAAAGTGAACTGGTAGCTGCCGTCGCGTCCAATCAACTCGCGCTGGCTCGGATGAAGGCTGCCGTGGCTCTCGAGTTAGAGGGGGCACTTCGGCGCCTTCACCGGGTTGAAGGTCGCAGTGCCACTCAAATCTCCCGCATCAGCCGTCTTGCAAAAGATGCCGCCTACATGATCAACGGAGCCGATATGACAAAAAGCCGAATGGACCTTATGTGGGCTGCCTTTCGTGTTTTTGAACGCATGGTCCCGCTCGAACAACTGGAGGCCGTCATGAAACTCGAATTAACTCCGGCCGCCCGGCAGGGCGACCAGTTTATCGATAAGTACGAGCCCGCGCGGGAATGCATTGACGTACCCGCCAACGTTGATAATGCCTATATGTTAGTGGGTTGGATAAAACGCAAACACTACTTACCCTTTCGGGGAAGTCAGGCCCACCTGCAGGTGATTAAAGTTTTCCAAACCGTTGCGGATGTTGCACAAAAGCAACTCGATTCCATCAATCTCGCTCGTGAACAAATCCGTGCCAACACGTTCGATATCTGGAATCCCCTGGTAATCGCCGGCATGCCGGACTCGATCGATGTCCGCAAGATACTGACTGCCGGAATCAAATCATTATAGATTCCACAGGCACCTTTTGTTCCGCGATCAGTCCTTAAATTAAATCCAGCTGTTTGAGCGTCGAGACGACGGCTATCAAAAGGAAAAATACACCCGTCAGAAACAGTCCGAGTTGCATCGCTTTTCGAGGCTGCAAGGGAGCCGGAAGCAGGCTTCGATTTACAAACAGCGTGTGTAAACAACTGATCCCAAGTGCGTAATTATAGATCGTGGTCGCAATCTTCAGCAGAATCGCCGGCTTAATCGAAACCAACATAATTAAGCCGAAGATCGCATAGACCGTAAGAACCCGAAAATAAACAATTCGAATGGCATCGGGCGGCATCTCACGTAACTTGTCACTGGTCGTCCAAAACACGTCCACCCACCTGCGAATAATGCCATCGGCCGAAGTCGACATGCTTGGCGCCAGAACCAAAAATCCACAAAACACCGTGAAGAACCAGAATGCGTTTCCCAATCTCCCCTCATTCGCGGCTTGCGCCGCCTTGGCTTCGGCAGTCATATTTGCAGGATTATCACGTAACTCCACGCCATTAACGCGATCTCGCACGCCTTCTGCGGTCATGGTCGCTGCGACCCATTTGTCGGGAACTGACGAACCCCGATCCATAAATTCCACGCTCAGCATACTTGGTAACGCCAGACCAATAAAACAGGCCGGCAACCAGACGGCAAGTTGGTCTCGCCGAATATGTTTATACCACCGTCGCCACCGCGACATCGCCCCGGGCGACTGAGGATCAAACACCGCCCCTTGATGCGACAACTGTATTTCCAACCCGCCTACGACCGATGGAATCGCTCCAACATGGTGTCCCATCCCCCAGCCTTCATCACGGGTGTAGTTACTAATGGGTGTGTTCGACAGTCCGCCGGAACCGGAAATGGCCACCAATGCCGACAACGTCGCGACCATGGACCAGTCAATATCCGGAAGCCCCTCACCACGCAACAGCGACATAAAGATATTCGTAATCGAATCCCCGTCACGTTCCTCATCACCGTCGACATCCACAAACCCGCTATTGTCACTCTTGATACGAATCGCGTATTCGCCGGCAGCTACGCCCAATCCTGCGGGTAACTCCAGAGTTTCAACAAACTCCCCTGAGGGTGTTTTGATGGGACGGGTAATCTCCTGGGAAGCAATTTCATCTTCCGGGTTCAAATCAACGGTAAACGTCACCGAATCCGCTTTCTCTGCAATTTGAAATGAGGGTTCCACAACATCCGCGTGTCCGTCACCATCCCAGTCATGTTCATCTGCACCCAATTTGCCATCCATGTTCGTGTCTTCCGCTTTTTCTGTTGGAACACTCCCAAACTTGACAAATCCAGTGCCAATTTCTTTCCATGTGTCTGCCGAACTCCATCCGATCGCCAAAATTAATAAAAACCCCATCACCACGACAATTTTAAAACCCATCACCCATTTCAAGGCGACGTGAATCTTGCCCCCGAAAATCAACGGTATCAAAGCGATTAAGAAAATGGAAACACCCATGGCGCGGATCCAGAAGTAATGTGAAAACTCAATGCCAAGAAATGACTGTGTTGCCGCAGTGTCCTCCGGGTTAGGCACAATGCCCGCCAATGCCGCAAATAGTGGAATCGCGGCTGTTAGCGCTAAGTACGGAAAGATGGATCCCGAGTCCAGAATCATATAAATTGGCATCCAGATCTTTTTACCGGGTTTTGCACGAAACTTCCCCGTAAAGATCGGTTCCCCGCAATACAGGGTGTACCGACTGATCTCCAGGTTATAAAGAACCTGTCCGATGATGCTGAGCGTTGCCAACCAGAGTAACGCCCCTCCATATTTTGCCGTCAGTTCAGGCCCAACAAGCCACTCGCCACCCCCGATTGCAGCTCCGCCCAGAATCAGACCCGGGCCCAGCATACCCAGCCATTTTTTAAGCGTGAATTTAGGCGCGTCGACCAAACCCGCAGTATCCCACTGAGGCATCGATTGATCCCCGGGCCAGGGTGCCTCAAATCCAGCACTATTTTCCGTCAATTCAGAATCAACTTCTTCCACGTCCTGTTCATCCGTCATGAATGGCGTCCCTTTTATTAGTGTTTACAAGGTTCCAATTTACAAGAAAGTGACACCGATTACTAATCACTTTGCATCTTTTGAAACCACCCCGGTTGTATTTGAATAGGTGTCATTCGGCATCTCTCGGATCCACTGTTCCAATAACTGCAATGCCGATTCATCTCTTAAATGGGATCCTACATGGGGCATCCGACCAAGACCCAACATCGTCATGCGGTGATAAAGCAGAGAACGTTTTGGTGAACCGGGGATAAGCAGTGCGGGTTTTCGTAAATGGAACTCACCGTGGGCCGGCGACACGCCGAGGGTTGCAGTTTCCTGTAGTGTTTTATTGGCCAGCAAAGTAAATTCGGCATTTCCCCCACCCCATTTCCTGTGACAATGCGAACAATTGCTGTACAGGTAACTACGTGCCCTGTGGTTCAAATCCTGTGTGTCGTCCCGATAATCCACAATTTTTTCGAGTTGCGACGCCACCGCCTCCGGTGCTTTGGTGAACATGCCAATATGGCTCCAAGTATCAATTTGATTGGCCACCCTGCCGTCATAATCATGTGCCCGGTTTAGCTGATGCGTGTTGATACCCAAAACGTACCGCGAAGCCATTGTGTGGCACAATGTACATTCCGCCCGACTTGGAAAGTGCCATTTCTGAACATACTTTCCTCCCTCAACCGCATCATCCTTCACGGTAAATTCAATGTCCAGTCCACCTTTGTCCAACAAAACTGCGTCGGTTTGTTCTTCATTCCAGACATACGTATATCCCCGCCACACTTGCGCTCCATATCCATTATCGTCCCCATCCATCCGTTTATGATGCAGCAGCCTCGTCTCCAATCTCCGCAGGCTATCCGGATTCCCTCTTTCCATTTCCACCGCAAAGGTTTTTACCGCGACGGTTCCGTCCGGGAATCTCCATGCGGCGGGTGCCTCAGGTGGAGGTTCCGGGTAAACGACATCATCAAAATCAATGGTGCCTTTGTCGGGAATCGCTAACCAGCGGAACTTTATCGCATGATCTGACCACAATGCTGAATTCACTGAATAAGGTAATACACCGGGCGCGGGTATCTGTTCTTTGGTGTTCGCAAAAATACCCGTTTGGCTCAGTAACCGGGGAAAGTCCGCAGGATCCTCTTGTTGGACCGTGGCCGGAGAGATTTCATGAAGCAAGCCGCTGGCATAGTCGATTAAAAGCAGTTCATCTTCATGATCCTCAACAAATGACACCAGTCGGATGGAAGAGTCCGCAAGTTCACCATGGGCGTTTATTTTGCCGTCTTGCCATTGAAACGACCAGATTTTTCCCGTATCGAAATCGCCATAGATATAATGTCCACTCAATTCCTCCAAGCGTTTTCCGTGGTAGACAAACCCCCCCGTAATCGACCTAAAATCATTGTGACTATGTTCAACGATCGGTTTTTCAAACTCCGCAGGACCTTTTTTTCGCTGAGGGCGAAACACGTGATTCCCCTCCATTACCGACCAACCGTAATTACCTCCCGGTTTAACGCGATAGATCATTTCCCAAAGGTCCTGACCCACATCACCGGCCCATAAAGAGCCATCCGCTGAATCGAATGAGAACTTCCAGACCTGACGATGGCCATAGCTATAGATTTCCGGCCGCGCTCCCCGAATGTCAACCAACGGATTGTCCGGTGGAATGGAATATGCCCGCGGTCCCGTTTTACGGTCCACGTCCAGTCGTAGGATACAGGCCAACAAATCGGAGACATTCTGCCCGGTTCGTCGCTCGTCCGCAATCCCGCTTCCATCACCACAGGAAATGTAAAGGAAGCCATCATGACCAAAACCCAAACATCCACCGTTATGACCCCCGCTGGGCCACTTGATAATTTCCTTGCGCGTTGTCATATCGGCCACGCCATTGGAACACTTGAACTCGGATACCCACGATCCTTCCCCCACCGCCCGTGGCCCCTTGTCGGATTCGGTATCAATCGTCATGACGTAAATAAGACCATTGAGGGCATATTCGGGGTGTACCGCAATGCCGTACAGGCTAACCCCCACATCCAATACCAGCCGCCGTGTTTTTGTGCGTCGATCCTGAGCGATTGCCCATACCTTACCGGATTGTTCCGCGATCAGAATCTCCTTCGTCCCCGTCAGGGGACATCCGGCGATAGGATGGTCAAATGCCAAATGGGGATAGGCCACCGTCGTTCGGTATGGATTGGGTGGTTCGGGTGTTCCCTTTACATGGGAGGTTGTCCATGGGATCCGTTCGTCCAGACCCGTGGGGATCGATTCTTCAGCCTGGCTGGACAAGCCGATATGAAATACGGCCACGCCTAACAGAGCCCACTGCCGAACACAATTCAATTGGGAAACACAATACTGTCTGCACATCACATTCTCGCTCACGCCACGATGGTTAGTTGAAATGATATAATGAATCGCTTCAGGTTAACCCATCCCCCTCCCATTTGCCACTTTTAATACCGCGAGGCCGATTTGAAGATTTACCATAACCCCCGGTGCAGCAAAAGCCGTGCGACACTGGCCCTCCTCGAACAATCTGGTCAGGATTTTGAAATCGTCGAATATCTTCTTCACCCACCGACGGAGATCCAACTGCAACAAATCATTCAATGGCTAGGCCTACCGGCCCGTCAACTGGTACGGACAGGTGAAAAACGTTTTGTTGAACTTGGAATTGACCTGTCGGCGTTAACCGAGGACGAAACCATCGCATTGCTGGCGGATAACCCGATCCTCCTGCAGCGACCCATTGTAGTTTCCCAACAGCGCGTCATTATCGGACGTCCGCCGGAAAACGTAAATGAACTATTCCTCCCGTCCCCCTGACAGGATGCGGACGCAGCCCATCGGGGTTGAAGTTTTCGATCATATCGGCCTATCAAAACACGGCTTGTTTCGCTAAAAACAAGGCTTGACCAATCTATATTCTAATCGTGCATGTGCTAACGATTTATGAACTTAATCAAACCACGTCGGCTGCCCCGTCCCATCAGTTTTCTTTTTGAGAATTCGCTGTTTCTCATTTTTGGCACCGTCGCAGCACTCATCTGGGCCAACAGCGGTGCGATCGATTCCTATCACCATTTCATCCATTTCCCGCTTGTGGGCGGAAGCATTGAACATCACGACGCTCCTTCCGACCATGCGTCCTCCTCCACTTCACCGGAGCAACACACGACTCCGTTAACAATCCCCGCCGAGAAATCCTCTGGGGAAACTGCTGATCAAGGCAATATCTTTCAACAAATATTCACGCGCGTAGTGTTGCGGCCTGACGCCGATGGTCACCAGCACGGGATTACGATTCACTTTCTGATCAACGACATTTTAATGGCTTTGTTTTTTGCAATCGCCGCCGGCGAAGTTTGGGAAGCACTGCTGCCTGGCGGATCCTTGTCAAACCCCCGAAAAGCCGCAACGCCGCTACTGGCCACGCTGGGAGGAATTGTCGGCCCTGCCGGTTTGTACATTTTGGCGGCGATGGCGCTCGGTATCACCGATGAATATGGACGAGGATGGGCCATCCCCTGTGCTACCGACATTGCCTTCTCCTATTTAGTCGCGCGAATTATTTTTGGGCCTTCTCACCCGGCAATTGCCTTTCTGTTGCTTTTGGCCATCGCTGATGATGCAGCAGGCTTGATGATCCTGGCGGTCGTTTATCCTACTGATTCCATTGAGCCGCAGTGGTTCCTTCTCACCGCAGCCGCCATGCTGTTATGTTGGACATTCAGAAGACAAAAGATACATAGTTTCTGGATGTATTTATTAATCCCTGGCACATTATGCTGGTTGTCATTTGATCTGGCCGGCATTCACCCCGCACTGGGACTGGTTCCGGTGATTCCCTGCATCCCCCATGCGCACACGGATTTGGGTATTTTTGCCCGTGAGGAACTTCATCGGAACGACACCCTAAATGAACTGATGCACTGGTGGAAAAATCCCGTGGAACTGATTCTGGGAATGTTTGGACTGGTCAATGCAGGAGTAGCCTTAAGCGCAGTCGGGGCGGGAACCGGTCTTGTTCTATTTGGGCTGCTGGTGGGTAAGCCGTTCGGTATCTGTCTGTTTACATGGATAGCCAAAGCGGTATTCCGTTTGGAGATTCCAAGTGGAATGACCGCACGGCACGTGTTTGTGGTGGGAGTGATTTCTTCAATCGGATTTACCGTCGCCCTGTTTATATCAACGGCCGCATTTCCAGAGACTCAGCCTGAAGCACTGGACTCCGTCAAGATGGGAGCTGTCCTGAGTTTTGTCGGGGCCATTCTGGCTTTCATTGCCGCACGATTGCTTAAGATCCGACCACCCGAACCGGATGACATGACGGCCCATCCCTAAACTTGATTTGAACCAACCACTACGCTAAGGTGTGAATGAGACGGAATGCTCAGTCACGCATCCTCTTTCGTTGGGCTTCTAGCGGCAGTCCCTTCAGCCACCGGCCGCCTTGTTTCCTTTAGGGTCGGGGACCCTGGAAATTCTTCTCCATGACCACCAGCAACTATAAAACCATCATGCCTCTCCTATCACGCTACGTCCTCACCTTCACCGTTCTGGTGGCGACCACATGCGGGGACTGTACAGTCAAGGGAAATGAGTTTGATTCCACAACCAGCTATAAAATTCGACAAGTCCACGGATGGACCGTCCATATTCAACGGCGACTATTACGGGAAAAACGCGAGATTGGATCCAAAGCCTACGCCATTGTCACGGATCAACTATCGATGCTCACACGCAAACTGCCGCACGATAAATTGAAAAGACTGCAGCAGGTTCCCATCTGGATATGTGATAGGCCCGATGGACCGATTCACTATCACCCCAACCGCCAATGGCTGGTAGAAAACGGCTATAACCCGGACAAGGCCGGGGCGGTCGATATTAGCCGTGCGATGAACATCATCCAAAGTGAAAATACACAACCTTCCGTGTTGTTACATGAATTAGCACACGCTTTTCATCATCAAGTACTTAGTTTCGACCACGCCGCGATTAAAACTGCTTATCAGAACGCCGTGAAATCCGGTAAATATGAATCGGTTCTGGGGATCCGTGGAAAAAACCAGAGGCATTATGCACTGACCAATGAAAAAGAATATTTTGCGGAGTGTACGGAAGCATTCTTCGCGACCAACGATTTCTTTCCTTTTGTCCGCTCTGAGTTACAGCAGTTTGACCCGGAAATATATCACGTTCTTGTTCGGGTTTGGGGAGTGGACCCCAATCGCAGATGATGTACGGAACTACCAATTTGCAGCGCGAACTTCAGCACATCGTCGGCATCGGTGAACTCCTATTTGATGTTCATGACCAGCAAACGTCGCTCGGTGGTGCGCCCGTTAATTTCAGCTACCATGCACACCAGTTATTATCTCAATTCGGCTATCAGGGCCATGTCGTTTCTGCCGTCGGCGACGACGATTTAGGCACGCGTGCCATCGACGAACTTCGTACCGCAGGTTTGACAATTTCTTCGATACAGCATCATGACACATTAGCAACAGGAACCGCACGCGTTCATTCAGTTGCCGGCGGTCATGATTTTGAGATTGTGGAGAATGTCAGTTGGGATTCGCTAAACTGGAATTCCTCACTTGAAGCCCTCGCAAAAATTACGGCCTGCGTGTGTTTTGGCACACTTGGCCAACGACACCCGAAAAGTCGTTCCACCATACGGCATTTTATTGAACAATGCCCGAAGGCCCTGAAACTATTTGATGTCAATTTACGGCAAACCTACTTTGACTCTGAGACACTCCTTCACGGTTGTCAGAACGCTAATATTCTCAAAATGAGTGCGGACGAAATTCCTCTCGTGATGAAGCACACTCAAACTCCCTCCGCCACCGATCCGGTGAAGTCCTGTCAAACCCTGCTGGATCGTTTTAGTCTGGATTACGTGATTTATACCGCGGGTGCTGATGGCACCACACTGCTTACCGCAGATCAGGTCATCCGTGGTGATCACCCAAAGGTTCAGGTTGCCAACGCGGTGGGCGCAGGCGACGCGTGTGCAGCCGGCATCATTACGGGGTTATTACGGAAATTGGAGTTATCCCATGTCGTCGATATCGGAAATCGCATGGGGGCTCGGGTTGCCGGCGAAGACAGTGCAACCTGCCCCATTCCCCGTGAACTAATCACATCATGGCTGACTTCATGACGTCGCTTTTGACGTCCGGGAAAATCAGGGTATGATGAACACTCAGTTATTTATATATCTCATATCTTTCGTAATAGGGTGATATCGATGGCCCAACTGGCAACATTCGGCGCAGGTTGTTTTTGGTGCGTCGAGGCGGTGTTTGACCAATTACGGGGTGTACAATCGGTTCAGCCCGGTTACTGCAATGGCGCTACGGACAACCCGACCTATGAACAAGTCTGCACCGGCCTTACAGGATTTGCAGAAGTAATACAGATTAGCTTTGATGCCGAGCAGATAACTTACCGTGAGCTTCTCACTGCATTCTTCAGTGCCCATGACCCAACGCAATTAAACCGCCAGGGAAATGACGTCGGCACACAGTATCGAAGTGGAATCTACTACCACGACGAAACGCAACGACAGACGGCACACGACGTTTTACGCGAAACCGACGATTCGAACCTGTGGACGTCTCCGATCGTCACCGAGATCCAGCCCCTTGATCATTTTTTTCCGGCCGAATTATATCATCATCAATATTTTTCAACGAACCCAGGGCAGCCGTATTGTGCAACCGTAATCGCCCCAAAGATTACGAAATTCCGTACTAACCATCCGGAACTCTTTGAGGAATCAACTTAAGATGCACCGCTTGATCCTTTCTCTGGCTGTTTTTCTCTTTCCCCTGACCACGGGATGTGTCATTCCGGAATTTCAAGACCCTCTGTCCGATGCCAACTCCACCATTATTGACCCCCGGGTGATTGGGTACTGGCAACAGTTTGAAATGGACCGCAATGGAGAAGAGAAATCCACCGCAGACGATGACGTTTTTCATAATTCCGCCATCTTTGGGAAACACGCTGATCTCGAGGATTCCATGATAATTGCCCGGACGGTCCTTGGTGATGACGGTACGGTCGAACATGAATCACGTGTCGCAAAGGCCACCAAACTGGGCGACCACCATTATTTTTCATGGATTCTTAAAGACGACGAGGTGGGCAAAGATGATTCGGAAAAGGCGGCAACTCTTCAACCGCCGGTCTTCTACATCACGCGTTATTCCTTAAGCGACAATAATGAAAAGCTAACCATGTACCTGTTGGACCCCGAGCAGATCGTGGAGGCCCTTCAGGAGGGACGACTTGCAGGCGTGGTCGAAGAGGAGGTCAAAATAAAAAACGGCAAGGAGACCAGCCAAGTAACACGCATCGTCATCGAATCCACCACCGGGGAATTGCGTGACTTTTTTCTGAAGTTCAGCGATACCCTTTTCAACACCGACGAACCCATTTATTACCGCAAACGCACTCCCCCCAAGTAACCATCCCCTATCGGGGCCCAACCTCGCTCGCCACGGAACTAAAACGCAAATAAGCTTTCCAAATCCAGCGTATCTCCCACTTCGTCCTGGAGAATCCGCAGGCGATCGAACAGTTGTTTCTGGACAGCTTTCGTCTGGGGGTCGCCCGCAAGATCGTCCTGTTCCATCGGGTCTGTCTCCAAATGATAGAGACGAATCTGCTTGATGGTTGGATAAAGGATCATCTTATATCCCAACCATCGTATGCTGCGTTGATTTTTAAGATAGGCGCCGTAAATGCCGTCATAATTCGACGAGGTTTGTTTTCCACTTAGCAACGGAAGTAAGCTATGAAACTCGACATGTTCCGGTTTCTCAACACCGGCCAGTTCCAGCGCCGTTGGCATTACATCCTGTAAATAGATTTCAGCGGCCATTTTCCTTCCCTTGTCAACATTGGGACCCACGACCATAAAGGGAACCCTCACGCTATGATCATACAAATTCTGTTTACCCATCAAACCATGGTGTCCCACAGCGAGCCCGTGATCCGCTGTGAAAAATATATACGTATTACGGTCCTGTTTGGTCTTTTTTAAATGGGCCAAAATCCGACCAATCTGATGGTCCATATGGGTAATGATGGCATAGTATTCCTGACGATTAACTTTGACGGAATGTTCCGTCCTGGGGAAAGGGGCAAGTTTCTCATCTCTCAGTCCCCGGCCTGTTGCTGCCGCCTCGTTGTAGGGATATTCGGTCAAAAAGTTTTCCGGTACTTTGATTTGATCCAGCGGATATTTGTCAACATATTCCTTGGGTGACTGTCGAGGATCGTGAGGCGCATTAAAAGCGACATACATGAAAAAAGGCTTCTCACTCGTTTTGGCGTGATCTAAAAATCCAATGGTTTCGTCTCCCACAACCTCGCTCCAATGCTTGCCTCCCTCCCAAAACCCGCCCCACTGTGTATCAAAGGGAAGCCACTGCTGGTCAAGTTCGTTCTTGGGACGGTTATAACCCTCGGGCACTTGTTTAGGCATTCCACCCCGAACGTGACCCGTCGTATCAAATGCCTTGGCCGCATCGGCACGTACGTGCCATTTTCCTGTCATATAGGTATGGTATCCCGCGGTTTTCATATATTCGGACCAAAATCGTCCGGCCACCCGTTCCTTTTCCGTCGTACTGAAAATCGCGTTGGCGTGCCAGATATAACGTCCCGTGTTCAGCATACAGCGACTCGCTACGCAAACGGCACCGCTCCAACTCCCCATGTTATATGCGTGGGTGAAGGTCGTCCCCCGGGCGACCAGGGTATCCAGATTCGGCGTTTCTATCTCCGTATGACCGAACTCCGAGATCGTTTCAAAACACTGATCATCGGCAAAAATAAACAATATATTCGGTGCCTTATCCCCACCCCATGCCAGGGAATTTGCCAACAGGGCCACCAACATACCAACTACCATAGACTTTTTCATGAACCACTCCAGTTATTGGGAACGAAAAACACCTGCCTGCGGGTCACCGCGACTCAGCATATAGGCTATCAGATCAAGTACTTCTTCTCGGTTGAGCGAATGCAATAATTTCTCCGGCATAAGCGAGAGTTTGGCCGGCTGTATTTCCTCAATTTCTTTCCGACCAATCGTAATAAGCTGGGTCGGGTCTTCGGCATGAACCGACAATGTGACTGACTGCTCCGTTTCAGCGGTTACCCGGCCACTAAGAACCTTTCCGTCGGTGGTAAAGATGTTCATCGCCCGATATTGATCGGAGATAACCTTACTGGGCAATACCATCGCTTCCACTAAATCCCTCGGCGAGAAACGTCCCGCGACGTTGCTCAGATCAGGACCCGTTGCACCGCCGGAACCGTCAAACCGATGGCAGGTCCCGCATTTGGCCGCCGCGAACATAGTTTTGCCCTGTTGAAAATCGCGTCCCTGAATCCCTTCGTCCGTCCATTTCAAAATCTGTGTTACCGTCCAGGGACTCCCCGGCCCTTTGGGTTTGGGCAATGTCTCCACCGCGGGCGGGGGTCTCAGCGTGGAATCGGCCAAGGCTTCGCGTTCTGATTCGGACATATTCGCGACCGCTTCCTTTTGGATATTGTCAAGAAATCCCACATAGCTGGCTCCTCCCGATCTGGTTCGGGCCTGAACAAACCAATCCAAATAGTCGCGGCGTTGTTGCAGCGTCCAGCCATACCTTAAATTCCTCAGCGCAAAAGCATAATGCATTTTCTGTATTTCCGGTCGACTGTTGATGGAATTCGCTATGGTACGGCCGTATCCACCATTGCGAGACAACAAGTCTGTCACTTGTTCACTTGCCGATGGATCCTCCAGCTTCATCAACTCCAGCGTCTTGCCAGCGACTTTCGGAGAGTTCAAGTGCACCAACACGTTACACAATTCTCGATCAAGCATTGCATCCCCTGATGGATACAACGGTTCCAACTGATCCATGACCCTATTGCGATGCTCCGAGGTTCCCTGTCCAAGCCTGATAAAGAGCAGGGAGTATGCACGCATCAAGTCCCGCTGCTGGTCATGGTCAAGTTGATTCAGATTAAGCGATGACAACTTGGTTAACGAGGCGGCCAGCACATCTTGATCTCCGGCCTTTCCCTGGCGTGCGACTGCTACCATTCCCTGAATCGTCCGGGCGGCGTTGGTGGACGTTAAAACATCCGCAAGCCATTGGTCCAGGGGCTGAAACTCCAGTGCAATCCGTGCGGCATATCGAATATATCGATCCTGGTGCGCAAGATTTTTAATCGCCACAGGAATGATCGACGCCGGCGCTTCAATATGATGATGCCGTTCCAGCATGTGTCGTAATTCTCTTACAGGCTGAAACTTTTTGTCTTTGCTGTTGATCTCACGCGTCACCGCATCCCCCACATACGACACACGGAACAATGCCGACTGTGCACCTCTTCCCCCCGTGGTAAAATACAATGCACCATCCGGCCCCACAGCAACATCCGTAAGCGGCAGCGGTGTGCGAGACAAGAATTCTTCCTTAACCGCGGTATAACTGGCACCCTGGGGTGTAAAGTGGACTGCATAAATGGTTCCGAACGTCCAGTCCAGACAATAAAGCGCCTGCTGGTATTTCTCCGGAAAAGCCGTCCCGTATCCAAATGCAACACCGACGGGGGAACCCGGACCAATATCAACAGCCGGTGGTAAACTATCCGGGTAATGAATCGGCCATTTACCGGTGCCGCTGCGCCAACCAAACTCACTTCCGCTGGAAGCATGGACAACGCGAGTGGGTCGGTACCAGGGCGTTCCGTAATCCCATTCCATATCCGCATCATAGGCAAACAGCTCACCATCCGCATTAAAGGCAAAATCAAAGGGATTGCGGTACCCCATGCTTAACAGCTCCCATTCCAGTCCGTCCGGGTCGGTTTGGGCAATCCATCCTCCCGGTGCCAATTTCCCCGCGGCATGCCCCCGCGCGTCCCATTGCCGGGGCAACAGCAGATCCTCTCCCCAATTTGTCGGAATACGGCTGCGATCAAGACCGGAAGGCAAATCCGTATGGTTACCGGCGATTAACACGATTGATTTCCCGTCCGGTGAAAGTCTCAGTGAATGCGGACCATGTTCCCCGCCGCCGCGGATATCTTTTAGTTTTTTCACATCGTCGAACTGTCCGTCATCATTGGTATCCCGCAATCGATATAAACCACTGCCGGGGCCGCCATTAGCTGATACGTAAAGGGATCCGAATGCAAAAAGCATTCCGTGTGCCGATGACATCGGAACGTTTAATTTCTCCACACGTGTTTCCTCGGCTCCCTCGTGCCCTGCCGGTGTGATGCGAAACAAACCTTTATTGCCCTGATCACTGGCAATCAATCGTCCCTGATCGTCAAATACAATGCAGACCCACGATCCCTGTCGATCACGCGGTACCGTATATAGCTGTTCCACCTGGAAACCCGGTAAAAGCTGAAATACGTTGGGTGGAACCGCCCCGACAAGCGTGCCTGTCATTTCTTTCGAGAGCGGTTTACCCCAGGGCGCCATGCCGTGCGGACCATGGACAAAAACCGATGCCAGCCGCTCGGGATCGTCCTTAGAATTACATTTCCAGCCCTCATCGGTGACGACGTAACGAATATTATCATCTGGCCCCTGCAGTGCGATCTTGCAAATAAACGCGCCCAACCCGGTGCCTTCGTTGATGCACACCGCTTTCAACTCATTGACGCCGACTTTCAAGTGAGGCTGAATGTCCGCCCTCACGCCAACCGACCAGTCATCTCCCTTAGCAACCGGCTTCCCGTTGACGAACAAAGAAAAATGATTGTCGCATGTGGCTATCAACTGAGCCGCCCTCGTCGATTCCACCGTAATTTTTTTTGTAAATGTAACCCGTTCCCCATCCCTCGCCGCTTTCTGACGCCAAATCCAATCGGCCAATGGTCCCTTTTCCAAATCCAAACGATCCTCCTCAGAGGAGGTTTGGGGGGGTTCCAACGTTACCGGCAGATCCACCCGAAGCGCCGAGCGTGCGATTACGGGAGCCTGCGAATCAACAGCATCCTGCGCGTCTACCCATCCATATTGAATCGCCATCAAACAAATCGTTACGCCTACCCTAAAACTTACCGTCATCAAAGTTTCCTTTTTCTCATTACACATTTCCTATTTCCTTCCATAGTTTGTAATGGGCAACCAACCGGCATGCCGAGTACGGATGCTGTAAAGACTTCCCCCTGCGGTCACAAACAATGTTTTCAAATCAGTCCCGCCGAAAGTACAGTTGGTCACCTCATCCGTTGGTACAGCTACGAAGTCAATTAATTTTCCCTTGGGTGAAAAAACATACACACCCCCTTTAAGCGTGTTGTCTTCGTGTTCCGCGTCATTGCGATTCAGCCCACCCGCAACATACAGATTGCCTCGTCGGTCCTGTACTAAACCGTCAGGGCCGCGACTGTTACCCCAATCAAAAATCATCGTCTGAGTATCGAGCAGCACCGTGCCGCAACAGGGCATCACTTCAAATCTCCACAATTTTCGATCTGCATCACGACGCGAGTTATTATTACCCGCGACATAAAGATATTTCTGGTCTTTCGATATTAACACCCCATTGGGCCGGTCGACCTCATGTGCAATAACCCGTGTAACCGTCCCATCGATATCAACACAATACACTCCCTCGACAGGACGCCCCTCAGCGTCCACCTGGGGAAGGTTCTCGTAGGGACCGTATTTCGGATCTGAGAAATAGACCCGTCCAACCGCGTCCACGGTAATGTCGTTAGGCTGATTATAGGGTGCATCCTGAAATTTGTCCGTAATCACCGTTTGTTCACCATCAGCTTCAAAACGAATCACCCGTTGTTTTGATGGCTGGCAGCACCAAAGCCGCCCTTGAACATCCCAAATCAACCCGTTGGTCCCCAAATCTTTTTTATAGATCTGTGGGGCCTCATCATTCTTAAATAGATAGACACTACCAAAACTGGCGACGAGGCCTACCGAAGGATTCCATGCCGGCCCTTCTCCGGCCCCCTTTTCGTGTAACTTCCTGAGGCCCGCTTTGGCCTCCCAAACCGACCGTTGTGCCGAAAGTTCGGCACACATCAGCGTGCAACCAAAGACCACACCTATCAACCACTTCACTTGTGAACTATGCAACGGCATCTCCCCTCACTCGATTACGATTACCAGGGTTCATAAAAAAACCGTAATGACACGTGACATGCCATTACGGTTTGCATTTTAGCATATCTTAAGCCAGTAAATCACCTATCGGTGACCCGCCGTTGGCAATCGTAAACGGACGCCCTGTGGGGGAATAAATCTCCTCATCATGTTCCAATCCCATCGCCGCCGCAATCGTAGCGTTGAAATCCTGAACACTCACATTTTGATCTTCCACATAGAATCCGTCAGAATCGGAGACACCATAGACTTGGCCTGTTTTGATGCCACCCCCTGCTAAAATTGTGGAAAACGCTGCCGGATGATGGTCCCGGCCGGCATTAACATTGATTTTCGGTGTACGGCCGAATTCGGTCGCAACCACGACCAGAGTGGATTCAAGCAAACCCTTTTGTTTCAGATCAGTAAGCAACGCGCTTACGGCATTGTCCAATTCAGGGCCCTTGCTAGTGATGGAATCATTAAGCCCTCGATGCATATCCCAACCACCGTTGGTAACTTCGACAAACCGCACTCCGTTTTCAATCAATCGCCTCGCCAGCAGGCACCCCTGCCCAAATCGATTTTTGCCGTATTTCTCCTTAATGGATTCCTCTTCCTTAGTAATATCAAATGCCGTGATTGCATTACTACGCAACAAACCAACCGCCTCACGATATAGATCGTCATATCCATTCACATGGGAATTGTCCTTGGCGTGTAGCCTAAAACCTTTATCAAAAGTTTTTGACAAATCCAGTCTGCGGTCAAAGTGCTGGTCCTTGAGATATTTCGGCATGGTTACGTTTTCCAGGCCTTTGTTAGGATCTCCAATGGGTACCGGTGCAAATTTAGCACCCAAATAGCCGGGGCTTCCCGCCTTGCCTCCAATATTAACACTCGCCGGCAACGTGTTACTAATGCGACCATCCAGTCGTTGAATCCAGGGCCCCAATCCCGGATGGTGGGTGGTTGCGATTTCATCATAGCTGGTACGAATTAAATACTGTGCCGGGCCGTGCGCACCGGTCTCCTGACTCATCCCCCGTACGATCGCTAAGTCATTGGTGAGATTGGCCAATTTCGGAAAATACTGGGATACTTTAACGCCGGAAATTTTCGTATTGATTGCCGTGGTGTCTCCCTGTACTGCTGCACCAGGTTTAGGATCAAACGTGTCCAGATGGCTCATGGCTCCTGTCATAAACAAATAAATAATTTGTTTTGCTGGCTTGGTCGCTTTTGCCTTGTCCGAGTCAGCAGCCCTTGCAAATTCTTCAAACGCAGTAACGCCTAACAATGATGTGGCAACCTGCGCCATAAAACGCCGCCGCTGTACAGCATCTAATCTTTTTTTCATACTCATCAAAAGCTCCTGTTTCATTTTCAATCTACGCTCTGAATCACATTCCGTGCATTTACTGCACGTACAGAAATTCTCGCGTATTGAGCAACGCCCAGATAACATTGCCAAGACCCGCGGGCCCAAATTCCCGCACTTCTTTATAACTTACCGCACGTTCTTCCGCCGTCGGCATCCGACCCAAAATACTGAGAAACACGACCGTTAAACGGTTACTTTCACTCGCCCCCATTACTTCGCGGTGAACTACGGAGCCGGATTCGAGCATCATGTGGGTAATCGGGCCATTAAATAATGCCAGCAACTGAGGCACCGTCCCCTCCCGGGTTCCATCACCAATGATTTCACGATCACTTTGCCCAAACTGTCTTAAGAAATGTGATGCCGGCAACGGCTGCGGTAACTCGGATGCCCTTCGGAGTAACAACCCCTGATAGGAATGACCACGGTCATGGGTCCTTTTGTCAGCTTCCGCTTTGCTAATGTCTTCAATTTTCTGGTTAATCTCCGAAATGCTCAAACCGGGCTCCGCATCAATCGCGTCCAGATAGGAATCATCGTCAGGCCTCAAGTAATGGTCCGGCGTATTGAAGGTCAGCGTTAAGACGCTATCCCACACCTGTTCCGCGGTCATTCTTCGTAACACGGGTCCCTGAAAGTGGTAATCGTCAATCGCATTTACATCCTCGTACGTCACTTGCCGCTGATAGGCATCGGTGTTGTAGACGATTCTCATGAATTCTTTCAGGTCAAAATCCAATCGACGCATTTCATTCATCAGAAATTTCAACAATTCCGGATTCGACGCTTCCGTTTCGTCCATAATATCGTCGACAGGCTCGAACAATCCCCGTCCAAAGGCCCGTTTCCACATGCGGTTGGTGATCGTCATCACGAACCGGTCGTTTTCCCGTGCGGTCATCCATTGCGCAAACATTTCACGTCGATTGGAATCCGGGGCCATTTTTGGCAGGCTACCAAACAGCACCTGTGAAGTCACCAATTGCCCGGGTTTTGCGTCATCGTACTGATAATCGTGAGGGAACTTCAATTTCGCCGCGGTCTCATTGACGGTGTATCGATTGAACCTTTCAATTCGTCGCATCAGATTGGCTTCCCTTGATCGCTCACCAACGGCCGTAATCGCCGCCTTCATATTGGTCTGAGCGTAGGTCGCCCTTGGACCGGAAGTTCGAACGCCCGCTTCAAATGCCGCGAGCTGGTAGAACTCCTTTTGTGTCCATTTGTCAAACGGATGATCATGACACTGTGCACAGCCGATCCGCGTGCCAAGAAAAATACGAACCGTATTGTTGAGATTATCCAGCGGCATGCCAATATCGCGAAGTTTGAAACCCGCTGCGGGATTATGCCAGACTTTACCCTCTGCAGACAGCATGGCAAAAACAAACTCGTCGTAGGGCATGTTCTCACGCAATCCCTGTTTAATCCAATCGGACCAGGGTCGAATATACGTATTCCCGGTTGAACGATCCACGATTCTCAGGGTATCTGCCCAATAATTATAGAGATGACTGGCGTAGCCGGGCTGGCCCAGCAGGAAGTCGATCAATGTCTCTCGTTTATTTGATTGCTTTGCAGTTACAAACAGGTACGCTTCGCGACCGGTTGGAATCGTACCGGTGATATCCAGATAGGCTCGCCGAACAAACAGGCCATCGTCCGTCGGAGGATTGGGTTTAACACCTTCGGCCGCCAGTTTTTCATTAATTAACTCGTCAATTCTGATCGTCGCGAGGCGCATCTTACCACGCTGACTTTCATCGACCTGATCCATGCGGAAAGGCAGTGCTTCTGGTTTACCCTGATGAGGCAGTTTCGTTTTAATGACGTTCTGACTTGATTTGGATGGTTCCTTCTTACGCAGGTTATCATTCTTTGGTTTCGGTTGAGAAACGCCAACCAGACACCAACTCAACAACAACACCATGTTCGCGATCATCATCGGTCGTTTAAAACTCATCAACGAGGCCCTCTTACCATATCCAATTAAATGTTAAACCAACCACTGTGGTAATTATTACGTTTGCTGTTGTTTGTGGCAATTCGTTTTTTTCAAACAATTACACCGTGCATGTAGCATTACATTGCCAACTCAAGCAATTCCTGAACACTCTCCACGTCCAACACTCGTGGATTTGTGAAACCACAATGATCCTGCATTGCTGCTTCCGCCACACCCTCGAGGTCCCCGGGCTCTGCACCCATCGCCGACAAAGTGAGCGGCAAACCCAACGAGTCACTCAATTCGCTAAACGCCGAAGCCAGTCCAGCACCTTTACCGGATACGCCAACCGCATCGGCGAGTTGGCCTAACGTAGCCATCGCCTCATTTTGATTGTATCGAATGACGTGAGGCATAAACACGCTGTTAAGCGTTCCATGGTGCAAAGCTTTGTGTGCTACAGCCCCCAGTGGATGACTAACCGCATGGATCAGGCCCAATCCCTTCTGAAATGCTAAAGCACCCTGTATCGCACACATCATCATCTCGCTCCGCGCGTCAATATTTTGACCCTCATTTACCGCCGCCGGAAGGTTGCGCCAGCCTCGAACGAAACCGTCCAACGCAATGGCTCCTGCAACGGGGTTATATACATTACTGCAGTACGTTTCCAGGCAATGAGACAACGCATCGAGCCCCGTTGCCGCCGTCAAAAGCGGCGGCAATCCTAACGTCAATTCCGGGTCCACAATCGACCAGGCTGGAATCATGAACGGACTAATGATGGCCAGCTTGCGACCACTGTTCATACTAATCAATGCCGCACGTCCTACTTCCGTGCCTGTGCCGGCGGTTGTGGGTATGGCCACCAGAGGAGGCACTGCTCCGGTTATCAAGTCCATGCCACCTTGAATGTAGGCCGTCTCCTCCAACGCAACGGAATGGGTTGTCATTAACCCAATTGCCTTAGCCGCATCAATCGGTGACCCCCCGCCTAAACCGATAATGCCATCACACCCCGCCGATCGGTAAACCTCGGCACCTTCCAACACACACGTTTCCGTGGGATTCGTCGGGACCTCAGAAAAGATCGCCGGTGAATTCAATCCCAACCTATCTGTATAACCCAGATTCAGTAAACCGCGGTCGGTCACCACCAGCGGTTTGTGAATTCCCGTCTGTTGCAACACCTCCGCCAGATCGCACAGTGATCCGGCACCAAACTGAACTTTGGTTAGGTAGCTAATTGTAGGGGATTGCATTACACCCTCCGGCTATGGTACGAATCGTGTCTCAGGTATCTGTCTCATTTTGACATATAAATGGTTTTCTTAAAGGTTAGAGTCACCCAATGGACGTAGATAAATTAAAAAAACAACAGGCCATTCTCAAACAAACCTACCGTGAAGAACCTGAATCGGCGCTTTGCACAATGAGCGTCACAGGGACCTTATGCCCTGAACAACTCCGCATAACAGTCCCCACACACGCCGGTCAAATCGACGCGGGGTTTCACGTGGCGGCGGGAGGCGATGGCGAAGATGCCTGCAGCGGTGACATGCTACTGGAAGCCCTTGTTGGCTGCGCAGGCGTGACTCTGGTGGCCGTTGCCACAGCGATGAATATTTCACTACAAAACGGAACCGTGACTGCTGAGGGTGACTTAGATTTCCGGGGAACTCTGGGCGTCGACAAAGAAGCGCCCGTAGGTTTCCGGGAAATCCGGTTGCGGTTCGATCTATCCACCCCTGCCAGTGCCGATGAGGTCGAAAAGCTGGTTTCCCTCACAGAACGATATTGTGTCATTTACCAAACGCTCCATCGAGCGAATAGGATTGAAACACAAATCACCCATTCTGCCTGACTGCCTTTCCAGTATGGAAGGTTGTCTTTGCAATATCCGCTTACGGCTCAGCCCAGTAACAAATTACCCACTCCCAAACCGGGCTTATCGCTGATCGTTGTATAGGGCCCGCAAATATCAATGGGTTCCGATACGGTCCGCTCCACGTAATAATCAGGCCCCAATACGTCTCCAGGGAATTCCTCGATACGCATATTCTCATGAGCAACAACCAAATGCGCCATGGCGGCAATGCCGATATCCCATTCAAGGTTAGAACCGATCGAACACGCG
The DNA here is from genome assembly GCA_036150515.1 of Planctomycetota bacterium. GTDB lineage: Bacteria > Planctomycetota > Planctomycetia > Pirellulales > Pirellulaceae > UBA721. The sequence continues at coordinate 1,063 of JAYZPA010000175.1, read as the reverse complement.
ATGTCGTGCGACTGAGCAAAATCCAAAATTTCGATACTACGGCTAATGCCACCATTTTTTCCCGGATAAACGCTTATCGCATCACAACAATCATTTCGAATGAGTTCCTGAGCATGAATCAGATCAAAACATATGTCATCCGCCAGAATCTTAACTCCCGTTTCCCGTCGCAACCGCGCTAAACCCGCATAATCCCCGTCCGGGGTAGGTTGTTCCACCAAATCCAATCGACAATCAGATAATTGCATAACGCAATCAATCGCGGTATCCACATCCCAACCACAATTTGCATCAATGACCAAATCCTTATCGAAACCGATCACCTCCCGAACAGCCTTGACTCGGGCAACATCCTGCACCGGATCGGTACCCACCTTTACCTTAATCGTGTCAAAGCCGGACGTGACCAGTTCTGCTGCACGCCGGGCGGCACGTTCAACATCATAAGCACCCATTGAAAACCGACTCTTTATCTTCAACGGACGGCAAGCGCCGCCAAGCAACTCATAAACCGGTCGGCCCTGGTCTTTACCTAAAGCATCCCAGCACGCCATCTCAATCGCACTTTTTGCGAACCAATTGCGACTGCAACAGGCATCCATCCGGCGGTTTAGTTCATCAAAGTCTCCCACTTCCAGCCCCACAACGGCAGGCGTTAGCGTCTCCCGAATCACCTGTTCACAGCCCGCCGGCACCTCGCCGCTCCAACGCACCGTAATGGTTGCTTCGCCCAGACCGTCTATTCCCACGTCCGTGTGCAAACGTAACAGTACGAACTCATTACCCGTATTGACGCCCAGCGCCGTGATCATGGTGTATTCGGATTTAATATCGAGCCGATGCCGATACGTTGTAATGCCGGTAATCTTCATGCAACTTTTTTCTCACTGGCAAATCAATACGCGAAGTTTACCCTCCTGGAGAACCTCGCATTAGGGACCAAAGATTTCCATGTAGACAACGAACACCGTTAGCGGCATCGCGCTACACAAGTTAGCAATCAGCCCGCCAAAATAATGCCGCTTCATCCAACACCACGCGGCCAGAAAATTGATGGATCCAA
>JAYZPA010000174.1:0-5323 GCA_036150515.1 Planctomycetota bacterium | reverse complement strand
GCGCCGGACATTATGCTGACGGAAATTCTCCCCGGCCATGCGCGAGTTGCTGAGCATATGTCTGTGGTTCGCAGTTGTTATCACACGGCTGCCGCGGTTCACGATTCCGGACATCAGATGATGCAAACGGGTAGAATTTTTAGCGGGGGCATTAATACGCCCCATGCGGGCTGCGCCACGGAATTCCTGCGAGGTCGACGTACGGACCTCCCGGCACATGTGATCCTTCCGGAAGCGATGGGACGGACCGGAGGAAATCTCCCGCATGGACAGGATGCGGGTTTTCTGGGTAAAAGTTATGACCCTTTCGTATTGAACGCGGATCCGTCTAAAGACCAGTTTCAGGTACCGGATCTGTTACCACCGAAAACGGTGGGCGAGGCTCGGTTAGATCGGCGGCGTCGCCTGCGGGATGTCGTCGAGGGGACCCTGGCGGGTTTGGACCAAAAGGATGACGCGCAACTCCTTAATAACAATTTTGAAGCTGCGTTTCGCCTGATGACCAGTCCTCAGGCGCGAACCGCTTTTGATCTTGCGCAGGAACCTCGGAAGGTGCGGGAACGCTACGGCCTGAATCGATTCGGACAGTGCTGTTTGTTGGCCCGACGTTTAATCGAGGCGGGCGTGCGATTCGTCACGGTGAATACGTTCCTGACCGTTTTCGATGAAATCACGTGGGATATTCACGGCAGTAAGCCCTTTACCTCCATTGAGGGGATGAAGGATATCGTTGCCCCAATGTATGACCAGGCCTACAGCGCGTTGATCGAGGATTTGTTGCAACGCGGTATGCTGGACGACACGCTCGTTTGCAATCTGGCGGAATTTGGACGTACGCCCCGGATCAATCCGGCGGGTGGACGAGATCACTGGCCTCAATGCTTTACCACCTATTTTGCCGGAGGCGGGGTGCAGGGTGGTCGGGTAGTAGGGCGGAGTGATGACAACGGGGCATTTCCTGCAGAGCGGGCCGTCGAGCCGGCGGAAGTGATTGGTACTATTTTTCACAGCCTTGGATTTGAATTGGATCAAACGCTGCCCGGCCCGGCAGGACGTCCCTTCCCGCTTGTGGATTTTGGGAAAGATTACATCAAGGAATTGTTCTGATGAAACGGCGTGTGAATCGATATTGGAAGGGTTCGGAGGTGTCGCCCGCGGGGGAGGCGCGTCGGCTGTGTTTCTATGCGGTCCTGTTCGCTTTTGGGAATCTACATCGGATTGTCGCAGGAGAGATTGCGGTTTTCCCCAGTGAAGTTGATTTGCACAACCGGATGAGCTTTCAAAGGATCGTGGTACAGAAAGTTACCGATGCCGGGCTCGGCGGTCAGGTTGTTGATAAGTTGAGTTGGTCCATTAATAACCCGGAGGTGGTGCGAATTGAGGATGGAATTTTGTATCCGCTGAAGAATGGCAACACGACGGTGGAAGTGCGTCAAGGGGGTTCCCGGGCGACCATTGAGGTTACGGTGCGGGGTCAGGATGCAAAGTTTCGCTGGAGTTTTCAAAATCATGTGGAGCCTGTTTTGTCGAAAAGGGGTTGCAATGGCGGGGCCTGTCACGGAGCGCGGGCAGGTCAGGGTGGATTTCGGTTGACGCTGTTTGGCTATGACTTGGAAGCGGATTATGCCTACCTGACTCGGCAGGCAAATGGCAGGCGGGTCGTTCCATCCGATCCGGGGCGCAGTTTGATTTTAACCAAACCAACCGGTTTGGTTGCACATAAGGGCGGCGTGCGATTGGATGTCAATGGACGTAATTACCAAATTCTATCGCAATGGATTGCACAGGGTGCTACAGGACCAGTAGAAAATGAATCGCACATCGAACGACTTGAAGTTCTTCCGGCCGGAACCCTTCAGGAGGTGGGTGGTGTGCAACAACTGGTCGTCATTGCACATTTTAGTGATGGCAGTCGGGAAGATGTTACCAACCTGGCAAAATACACCAGCGTTCATAAACAGGTTAGTAGTGTGGATGATTCCGGTGAGGTCCAATTTTTAGCTTCAGGCGAAAGCGCCGTGAACGTCTGGTATTTGAATCTCAATTCGCTGGCATTTGCGACAGTTCCATTTCCGGTAGAAAACCAGGGCAAACTCACCGATACACAACAGCCCAATAATCTGATTGATCAGTTGGTATTAAAAAAATTGCGGCAACTGCGTATTCCGTCTGCACCCCTTTGTAACGATGAGACATTCATCCGCCGCGCTTATTTGGACACGATGGGGATCTTGCCTTCGGTGGAACAGGTGCGGGCATTTATTTCAGACCCGGCGCCATCAGCGCAGAAGAGAATAGGACTTATCGATAATATGCTTGCAAGTTCCGAATTCACGGACTATTGGACTTATCGATGGTCGGATTTACTGCTCGTTAATGGGGAGGTCCTCAGGCCCGCCGCTGTCAAGACTTATTACCAGTGGATACGTGATCAGGTTTCAAAAAATCAACCATGGGACGATATGGTTCGGGAACTTGTTGTTGCGAGCGGGAGCACGTTGGAAAATGGCGCGGCAAACTTTTATGCGATTCATCAGTCACCTGAAGATATGTCCGAAACCGTGGCACAGGCATTCATGGGGTTGTCCATTAATTGCGCCAAATGCCACAACCATCCGTTGGAGAAGTGGACTAATGACGAGTATTACGCGATGGCGAACATGTTTTCGCGGGTGCGGGCTAAAGGATGGGGCGGAGACCCCAGAAACGGATCCGGGGACAGAACGATTTTCGTAGATCTGCATGGAGAGTTGATCCAGCCTAGTACCGGGACCTATCAGCCTCCGCAACCCCTTGACGGGAAAGCAGTTCCGGTAGCCTCACGTGAGGATCGACGAGTGGCACTTGCGCAATGGCTGACGAGTCCAGATAACCCATATTTTACTCGTGCGATAGCCAATCGAATATGGGCCAATTTTATGGGCGTTGGCATCGTGGAAAACATTGATGATTTGCGAGTTACCAATCCTCCCAGTAATGAAGAGTTGTTGAACTATTTGAGCCGGTATTTGGTGGAACACGAATATGATTTAAAAGATCTGATGAGGGAAATTTTGGTGTCTGCCACTTATCAGAGATCGAGTGCGACCTCGCAATGGAACGAAGCGGATGACCGGTTTTATTCACATTATTATCCCCGCCGGTTGAAGGCGGAGGTATTGCTGGATGCAGTATCGGTAGTAACCGGCGTGCCGACAACATTCAAGGACTACCCGACGGGAACGCGCGCCTTACAACTTCATGACAGCAGTGTGGAAAGCTATTTTCTATCGACATTTGGGCGCCCCGAACGAGTGATTACCTGCGAATGCGAACGGTCGGATGAACCCAGCATGACGCAGGTGTTACATCTCGTAAACGGAGAAACCATCACCAACAAGCTGGAATCGGAACAAGGAAAATTGGCTGCGTTGGTCGCCGGCAATTTAGGATACGAGGAAATGATTCGTACAGCATATGTTTCCGCGTTAAGCAGAGAACCGCTGCCTGAGGAAGTGAACCGACTCACACAAATCCTCAACGAATCATCTGCCAAGGAAGATCGTCGTTTAGCCGTGGAAGATTTGTATTGGTCTTTGATGACCTCCCGCGAATTTCTTTTTAATCATTAGGAGCGAAACTCCGTCCCGTGTATAAATTTCCTTTGTCCACCGTACTGATACTGGCATGCGCAATCGCGAATGGCGTCGATGATACGGCGGTGGATTACAACGAGGACATTCAGCCGTTGTTCACGAAATACTGCGTTACCTGCCACAATGCAGATGACGCGGAGGGCAATTTGAATCTGGAGACGTATGCCGGACTGATGCAGGGTGCGAAGACAGGCGGGGTGATTACAACCGGGCGTGCTGACCTGAGTCGGCTCTATCGATTAACCAGTGGCACCGCAAAACCGGGCATGCCTCCGTCGGGGAATGAAGGGCTGACAAGGGAAGAACTGGGGATTCTCAAAAAGTGGATTGAGCAGGGCGCCACGGGCCCCCGCGGCACGGGCCGGCCACGGATGCTGGTCGCCCCTAAAATTTCCGTTGAACATAAAAAACGACCCCGGATATTTTCTTTGCAGTCCTCCCCGGATGGAACAATGCTGGCCGTTGGCAGACAAAAACGGGCCGAGATCCGCTTTCCCAATTCTGGTGACACGGATCTGGTTTTCGCGGGTGCGACCGGTGCAGTGAACGACCTTTGTTTCAGTAAGAATCAACAGTTCCTGATCGGGGGTGGGGGCGAACCGGGTCTGTATGGCGAGCTGTATGTTTGGGACATAACGGATGGGACGCTCGTTACCAAGATGCGCGGACATCGAGATAGCGTTTATGCGGTTGCCATGACTCCGGATATGAAACTCATCGCTTCAGCGGGGTACGATCGGGTGATTGTTATTTGGGATGCAAAAACAGGTGAACGAGTTCGTGAAATACAGGGACATAATGGCGCGGTGTATGACCTCGCCTTTTTTCAGAACGGGAATCGACTGGCGTCGGCTAGCGCGGATCGTACGGTCAAGATCTGGGATGTCGCCACGGGTAAACGGTTTAATACGCTGAAGGAGTCTCAGCAGGAGTTATATGCTCTGGAGGTTCACCCCAATGGCCGTTCTCTCGCCGCCGCCGGTGTGGATCATCGTATTAGAATCTGGTCATTGGAGTCTGCGGAGGCATCAGCAAAAAATCCGCTCATCACAACCGTCTATGCCCATGATCATGCCATCGTGGATTTGGAGTATTCTGAAGACGGAGATGTCTTGTATAGCGCGTCTCAAAATCGGGTTAGGAGTTGGTCTACGGAAAATTGGGAGCCTGATTCGGATTTTATGCTTGAAGGGGGTTGGGTCACGGCCCTGGCAAACAGTTTGAAGCGTGGTTTGTTCGTCGGACAAATGGACGGGGTTGTGACTGAACTGGCAAAAACTGAATCTAGGGTTTCGGAAAACCTGCGGGATGCCAGAGTCCCGGAGGTCATGCAGGCATTGGATTACGGTGAAGCGGTTGAGACTGGAGATCTTCCGCTGGTAACGGAGGACGAACCGAACGACGTTGCAGCGTCTTCGACGGTAATCCAAGTTCCGGGGCGTGTGAAAGGAATCCTTGTTCCAGCTGAAGGTAAGGGATCGGATCACGATTTATTTCGGTTTCAGTGTAAACAGGGTGACCAATGGGTTATCGAGGTCCATACACCAGGTGAGATGAACCCGTTGGATTCTAAGGTCGAAATACTGAATTTGCAGGGTCAGCCCGTAGAACGACTGCTGTTGCGAGCTATTCGGAACAGCGAAATTGAATTTCGCAATGTCGCTTCGGCGCAACATGGGTTCCGGTTT
>JAYZPA010000173.1:0-34264 GCA_036150515.1 Planctomycetota bacterium | reverse complement strand
TCGTGAAATCGACGGGAAGCTATTTCCGTTTGGTTACAAGTTGCTTACCAAACGTCGAGGCATCAAAAAAATGCGTTTGCTCAGTGCGAATGTGTTGCCTGAATATCAAATGTGGGGTTTGGGTGTTGTGTTGTTGTCCGGTTTGGAAAAGGATTATCAAGCGTGGGGGATGGAACACATTGAGCTTTCGTGGGTCTTGGAAAGTAATCATCTTTCCTACGCTTCGATTAAACGCGGTGGCGGTATTGTGGATAAAAGGTATCGTATCTATGACAAAAAGTTCGGTGAGTCCGATCCAAACCCTGTAGCAGAGCCATGAGTAAATTTCTTGTAACCGGGGCAAGTGGATTTGTCGGTGGACATCTGGTCGAAGCGTTGAACCGGGGCGGACATCAGATCCGTTGTTTGGTACGCGCCAGTTCCGATGTTCAGTTGCTGAAATCTCAGGACATTGAACTGATCAACGGGGAACTCGACTGTCGTGATACGTTAGTCCGTGCCGTTGACGGGATGGACTATGTTATGCATTTGGCTGGCAGGACCAATGCGCTGGATCTGGATCAGTTGCTCAAGGTGAATCGTGACGGAACCTATTATCTGGCACAGGCCTGTGCTGCTCAATCCACGGCTCCGGTACTGGTGATTTGTTCGTCGATTGCTGCATCCGGTCCCACCTGGCATGGCCGGTGTCGACTGGAATCGGATGTTCCACAACCGGTTTCCAATTACGGAATAAGTAAACGGGCTGCCGAGTGTGCAGCTTTGTTGTTCGCCGATAAAGTTCCGGTGACGATCGTAAGACCCGGCATTGTCTTTGGACAACGGAATCTTGAATTACTGCCCGTCTTCCAATCGATGAATCGAATCGGCGCCCACGCTGTGATTGGCATTGCTTCTCCCCGGATCTCCATGATTCATGTGGATGATTTGTGTCAACTTATGATTCTGGCAGCCTTGCAGGGGACGCGTGTGAAGGTGGATTGCAACCTTCAGGCGATTCGTGGTGAGGGAATTTATTACGGGGTTTGTAGTGAGTATCCAACTTACGCACAATTGGGAAGCATGCTGAAACAGGTTTTTCGAAAACGCGGTGGTCGCCCCACGTTGATTCCCAGCCCGTTGTCCTGGACCATGGGATTCATGATGGAATTGTGTGCTCGACTGCGTGGACGTCAGCTCACCTTTAATTTAGATAAAGTCCGCGAAGCACATTCGGATAACTGGGCCTGCTCGCTGCAGAATGTGACGCGGGATTTCCAGTTCACATTCCCGGTCCCCCTGCAGCAGCGGCTACTGGAAACAGCGAACTGGTATCGGGATCATCAGTGGTTGTAGCCGTTTCCCATGAGAATGGGTGAATGGCGATGACAGGTAAGGTCGAACCGGACGACGATGATCGCTAATTGTCGAGTTCTGAACCACTCAACATGGGGGGAGTCAGTTTGAGTTTTTTATCGGAGCAATAGAAATGTTCTGATAGTCCAAATGTGACCATAAACCCTGTAATTGAAGTAGTTTACAGGTATTTTATTTTCGGAAATGAACCATGCTCCGTCGATGTTTCGTCAGGAAACATTTATTGGTCAGGCATGCCAAATATGATACTATTTATAGAGACATTTGGATCGGTGCGCTGTTTACGACGGACCGGCGCGTTCCGAATGTTCTGAGGGTCGAGGCTGGAAGCCTTGACTTCCTACCTAAACCCAACAGGAACCACACGATGTTATCGATTCTAGGACGCTCTGGCAAAGGCGAGAAATTTTGTGATGGTCATAATCGCAGGGATTTTTTGACGATCGGATCACTGGCATTAGGAGGATTGGCGCTACCGGATTTACTGCGTGCCGAATCCGAGTCGGGTAATGGCCGTCAACACAAAGCAATCATTAATATTTTCCTGCCGGGTGGTCCACCTCATCAGGATATGTGGGACATCAAGCCGGATGCGCCTTCGGAGATCCGGGGCGAGTTTAAGCCGATTTCGACCAATGTCCCTGGAATCCAGATTGGTGAATTATTTCCAAAAATTGCGGCCATGATGGATAAATTTACGGTCATCCGCAGCGTTGTCGGTGCATCGGTCGGTCATTCTTCCTTCCAGGCGATGACGGGTTATTCGACGGCTAACGCGCCTGCCGGTGGTTGGCCTTCGGTAGGTTCATGGATTTCCAAAGTTCAGGGACCGGTAAATCAAAGTATTCCCGCACACTGCAGCCTGTTTTATAAAACGGGCCATGGTCCGTGGGGCGATCCGGGTAATGGCGGATTTCTTGGTTTAGCCCATGCCCCTTTCCGGCTGGTTGGCGGTAAGGGTGAGACCAGTAAAACCGAAAATATGGTACTGAAGGGGATCACGCTGGATCGCTTGCAGAATAGGAATTCATTGTTGGCCTCAATGGATCGGATTAAACGAACGGTCGACACAACCGGTTCGATGATCGGAATGGATGCCTTTACCAGTCAGGCACTGGGCATTCTGACATCTTCGCGGTTAGTGGATGCGATGGATATAACCAAAGAGAGTTCGGAGACACTGGCACGATATGGTAAAGGCGATACGACGTTTCGTGCCGATGGTGCTCCGAAGATGACCGAAAACTTCCTGATTGCCCGCCGATTGGTGGAAGCGGGTGCACGCTGTGTTTCATTGAACTTCAGTCGCTGGGACTGGCATGGTGGAAACTTTGATCGTGCTCGGCAGGATATGCCGATGCTCGACAATGCCGTTAGTTCGCTGGTGCAGGATTTACACGATCGTGGAATGGATCGGGATGTGAGCGTTGTCGTTTGGGGTGAATTTGGACGAACTCCTAAGATCAACGCCAATGCAGGTCGTGATCACTGGCCGAATGTTTCCACCGCCCTGTTGGCGGGTGGGGGTATGAATCATGGACAGGTGATTGGGGAAACCAATCGCTTAGGCGAACATCCGATTGATCGACCGGTGACGTTTGGTGAGATTACGGCAACGTTGTACAACCAAATTGGCTTCAACCTGCGTGCGATTCGAGCATTTGATTTGCGGGGTCGACCTTATTATCCGGCGGATCCTGCATCGGAACCGATCAGCGAATTGATTTAAGTTTCCATCGTAATTTTGCCCGCAGCGGTGAAAAAGTGCAGTGAATTATGGAGAGTCGGACGGTGCTTAAAATTCTAGATCGCCAAGGGTCAGGTAGCCAGCATTGTGATTCGATCAACCGCCGCTCGTTCCTACAGATTGGTTCCTTAGGCGCTGCGGGTATTTCGCTCACAGACTTATTACGAGCTGAATCGGCTTCCGGAATCCGGAATTCTCATAAAGCGGTCATCATGATTTACTGTTGTGGCGGTCCACCTCATCAGGACATGTACGATCTAAAACCCGATGCGCCAGCTGAAATACGTGGGGAGTTCAGTCCCATCAAGACCAATGTTCCGGGTATAGAAATTTGTGAGTTGATGCCCAGAATGGCAGCCATGATGGACAAATTCGTCCCGATTCGAACCATGGCGGATTGCCAGGGGGGGCATACAGGCTTTCAGTGTTTTACGGGTAAAACACCTCAGAATGAACCGGCCGGCGGTTGGCCGCATGTGGGAAGCGTGGCCTCTCATTTTCAGGGTCCGGTGCACGAGGGTGTCCCGCCGTTTGTGAGCTTATGTTATACGACTCAACATACACCCTACAACGAACCCAGAGCAGGATTTCTGGGGTTGGGACATAGTAGTTTTCGGCCCAGCGGACCCGGCAAAGGTGATTTGACACTCAATGGAATTACCACGGATCGACTTACGGATCGACGGGGTCTTTTGAACGCGTTTGATCGTTTCCGTCGAAACTGGGATCACAGTGGTCAGATGCAGGGAATGGATGCATTTTCTCAACGGGCCATGGGAATCTTAACCTCATCCGATTTGTTTAAAGCGCTGGATCTTTCATCAGAAGATCCCAAATTGATCGAGCGATATGGCCACGGCGATCCTAAGAGACCCAAAGGGGACGGTGCTCCACGGGTTCCTCAGAACTTTCTACTGGCACGCAGGTTAGTGGAAGCGGGAGCCCGGGTGGTGACGGTAAATTACAGTTTTTGGGATTGGCATGGTGGCAACTTTGATAATGCCAAAGAGGAATTGCCCGTTTTTGATCAGGGAATCTCCGCTTTGGTTCAGGATTTACATGATCGGGGGATGGCGGAGGATGTGACGGTCGTGGCCTGGGGTGAGTTTGGCCGCACGCCAAAAATTAATGACAAGGCCGGTCGTGATCACTGGCCGCGAGTATCCTGTGCTTTACTGGCCGGAGGTGGAATGCGTACCGGGCAAGTTCTGGGAAAAACAGATCGTCTGGCAGGTGAACCTGTAGATCGAGGGGTGACTTTCCAGGAAGTCTATGCCACACTTTACCGTAATCTGGGGATCAATCTGGATTCACAACGGTTGTTTGATTTTCGTGGCAGGCCTCAGTATTTAGTGGAACCGGGCACAACACCGCTTCCTGAATTAGTATAGAGTGTGGGTTTCTGCAGCAATCCTGTTGTGGCAAAAACAGACATTAACTTTGGGGGTCAATTATGAGTGGGATCGTTCGTTTGGTTTGGGTCACCGTGTTGACGATGGCTTTGACGGTGAATGGGTTTGCCGAATCCGGCGACGGACATCTCGATGTATACTGGATCGATGTGGAAGGTGGAGCGGCGACCTTATTGGTAACTCCACGCGGGGAATCGGTCCTGATTGATACAGGTAACCCGGGAATCCGGGATCCGCAACGAATCTTTAAGGTCGTGACCGAACAAGCACGACTCACGCGGATCGACCATCTGATTACAACGCATTACCATCGAGACCATTATGGCGGTGCTGCGGAACTGTCTCGCTTGATTCCCATCGGTACCGTTTGGGATAACGGTAAATTTGAGGGTATGCCGGATGACCCCGGGCGTGAGTATTTTGAATTAAAGTGTGGTCAGCGTCGAGTGATCGATCCCGGTATGCAACTACCGTTAAAACAGGCTAAAACGTTGGGTTTGAAACGGTCGCCGGTCCTGACATTTACCTGCATCGCTGCCCGTAAGGAGTTTATAAAGCCTGCCAGAAATGCCGTACCGAATGCGTTGACCTGTGCCGATGCCAGACCCAAAGACCGGGATGGTAGTGACAATGCCAATAGTGTCACGATGCTGTTGGAATTTGGTGCTTTCCGCTTTTATGATGGAGGCGATATCACGTGGAATCAGGAAACAAAATTAGTTTGTCCGGTAAATCTGATTGGGCGTGTCGATGTCTATCAGGTGACGCATCATGGTTTGGATAGCAGCAACAACCCATTGGTACTTCGATCGATCATGCCGACGGTAACGGTGATGAACAACGGGGTTACGAAGGGTTGCATGCCGGAGGTTTTTGCGACGCTTCAATCCACACCATCGATTCAAGCGATGTATCAGGTCCACAAGAATATGCGTGAAGATGGTCAGGTGAACAATACGCAGGATCATTTGATTGCTAACCGTAAGGCGACGGACTGTGCGGGGAATTTCATTAAGCTTTCAGTGGCTGCAGATACGCTAAGCTATCAAATCAGTATTCCTGCGCATCAGCATTCTGCTGATTACAAGACGGTTCGCAAATCGCGCTGAAGACGTGTGCCGAGAGATTGAAAAGAGGACGGACTGAGGGTTACGCCCGGCCTGCTTGTTCACTTTATCCGGCACCGTAGGGAACCATTAAATTTGCTGGACTTTGATGTACAAATCAATTCTAATCCGACTTAGAGTGACCATTGAATCTCCATCTTCAAGCAAGGAAATCCAGCTATGTCAAAATTAAACCGACGTCAATTTGTCCGAGGCGCAGGGACGGCCACCGCTGCATTTTCACTGTTTACAATTGGTGGAACGAAGTCGTCCAAACAGGTGCTGGGCGCTAATGACCGTATTCGGATCGGGGTTGCCGGTATTAACGGGCGGGGAACCTCTCACATCGGTGGTTTTGCTCCGATGGAGGGCGTGGAAGTGAGTTGCCTGATTGATCCGGATTCAAATCTCTTCGAATCCCGGAGCAAGATGGTTCATGACAAAGGGGGTAATACGCCCCGGTGCGTCCAGGATATCCGGACTGCATTGGAAGATAAGGATCTGGATGCCGTTTCCGTGGCAACCTGTAATCACTGGCATTCTCTGATTACGGTTTGGGCATGTCAGGCAGGCAAGGACGTCTATGTCGAAAAACCTATTTCTCACAATGTATGGGAGGGTCGTAAATGTGTTGAGGCCGCCGCTAAATATAAGCGGATCGTTCAGCATGGTACTCAAAATCGATCGAGTCAGGGAAAGGCAGATGAAATTGCAGCGGTACAATCAGGGAAATACGGAAAACTACTGGTTTCCAAGGGATACTGTTGTAAACCGCGATGGTCGATCGGGCATAAAGCGGTTGCTACCCCACCGTCTCATCTCGACTGGGATTTGTGGTTAGGCCCCGCTCCTAAACAGGATTTTCATGGCAATTTGCATACGTATAACTGGCATTGGTTCTGGGATACAGGAAACGGGGATACAGGGAACCAGGGTGTCCATGAAATGGACATCGCCCGCTGGGCCATCAAAGGCGCCACCATGCCCAACCGAATTTGGAGTGTCGGTGGTCGATATATTCCCGGCGAAAAGGATCAGGGAGAAACTCCCAATATGCAAATCAGTGTTTATGAATATGACGAAGCAATTTTGTTATTTGAAACACGAGGTTTGGTTGGAAAGTCCGGAGCCCCTGACCGCAACGTGTCCAACGAATACTACACGACTGAAGGGATGATTAAAGGGGGTACATTTTATCCCAACAACGGAGGAGCTCCGATTAAGGCCAAGGGTCAAGCAGATCCAGTGACCCCCGGTGGCGCGTTTGGAAGCTTTATCCAGGCGGTGCGTTCCCGTAACCCGGATGAGATTAATTGTGATGCGGAAGTTGCCCACTACTCTGCCGCACTTTGTCATCTGGGGAATATTTCCTATCGACTTGGAAAACAGGATGCGTTTAGCGGCAATGTGAATCCATTTGGCGATAATGACCAGATTCAGGGTTCATTAGATATGCTGCAGAACAACCTAAAAGCGGTAAAAATTGATCTGAATACGGCAACCTGTGCCATCGGCCGTGACTTGCAATTCGATCCGGCAACCGAGTCCTTTAAGGGGGATGATCAGGCAGACGCTTTGTTAACGCGGCCTTATCGTAAACCGTATGTGGTGCCGTCCCGCGTATAATCGAAACCCATCGTTCAATGAGCCATGCTGCCGGGCTAACCGATGGCATACATTCATGATTTATCGAGGAAAGACGGCAATGAAACCTGTGCTCTTAATACTGCTCATGATTTTGATTGGATCATCGGCAACTGCGACCGCAGTGGAATCGGCGGAACCGATGAGGTTGCGTGCGGGTGCGGCGAGATTGGAAATCACGCCTGAAAAATTGCCGGTCATTGTCAATGGTTCCATGTTGGAGCGGGTTGTTGAAGAAGTGAATGATCCGCTGTATACACGGGCATTGGTATTGGATAATGGCCAGCAGCAGCTGGCGATGGTCCTGGTCGACAGTTGTATGATGCCGCGAGATCTATTGGATCGTGCCAAGGAGCTAGCTGCCGGACAGACGGGGCTTGCGGTGGATCACATTCTCATTTCTGCCACGCATGCACACAGTGCGCCATCGGTGATTAGTGTTTTAGGTTCACGTGCTGACGAGCGATATGTGTCCTATTTACCTGGACGTATTGCAGCGGCGATCAAGCAGGCTTACGATCATCTCGAGCCGGCACAGATTGGCTGGGCGATGGGACGGGATGAAGTGAATGTTGCAACACGCCGCTGGATGATGGCTGAAGGTGCTGCACCAACCAATCGATTTGGCGGTACCCGTAATGATCGTGCACAAATGCATCCGGGTTACAATAATCCGCTGGCCATTCGTGAAACAGGACTGGTCGATCCGGAAATTCCTGTGGTTTCCGTCCAGGCAGTGGATGGTCGGCAAATTGCGGTCATGTCAGCCTATTCGATGCACTATGCGGGCGCTCCGAACATTTCGGCTGATTATTTTGGGATCTTCGCCGGGATCATGGAAGATAAATTGTCCTCGGGCGATGCTGCAAAACCTACGGTGGCCATGTTGGCTAACGGAACCAGTGGGGATACCTGGCTGGCAGATTATAAGCGTAGTTCTCGCAGGAAATTTGATCGGCAATCCGTAGCTGAAGATGTTTCTCAGGCAGCACTGACTGCATTTGAAACAATCGAGTATCAGACAGAAATTTCACTGCAGATGGAAGAGAAGGAACTTGAACTGGCGGTACGATTCCCCAGTGAAGAAGAAATCGCGGAGGCCGAAAAATATGTTGCGGCCTGGGCGGATCGTAAGCCAAAGTCGACCGAAGAAGTGTATGCGCTGGAAACCCTGATTCTCAGTAAAATGCCCCGTACGCGACATCTGCAGTTGCAGGTGATTCAGATTGGTGGCCTGGGTATTGTTGGAATTCCAAACGAAGTATTTGCCGAGACGGGACTCAATATTAAGAAATACAGTCCGTTTGAAACTACGTATTGTATTTCCCTGGCCAATGGAGCTTTTGGCTACCTCCCGCCTCCGGAGCAACATGTCTTAGGGGGGTATACAACCTGGCGTGCTCGTTCGAGTTGTTTGGAGGTCTATGCCGAACCAAAAATTAAATATGAAGTATTGAAGTTGCTTGAACGAATTAAATCCGTGTCGAAATGATCGACCTTGGTTTAAATGAAGGCGATCACCCTGCCTCATGAAGCGCGATTGCAGCGTCGTCCTGATCCGTAAATATCCAAATGTAACCGAAAAGAGGAATATGATGATTCGAAGAATAATGATGTTGACCTGTGTGCTGTCGGTCATGGCTGCCTCGACGATGGCTGACGACAGCGAGAGATTAAAGGCTCTGATAATCGATGGCCAGAACAATCATGGTGTGTGGCCGCAAACAACGAAAATGATGAAAAAGTATCTGGAAGAAACAGGCCTTTTTAGTGTGACGGTGGCGACGACCGTCAAAGCGGGAACGGATCCGATGTTCAAGCCGGATTTTTCAAAGGTCGATGTGGTAATTTCCAATTACAACGGAGCGGCCTGGCCTCAGGAGACACAAGCGTCCTTTATTGAATTCCTCCGCCGGGGCGGAGGTTTTGTGGTTGTGCATGCTGCCAATAATTCATTCGGGAACTGGAAAGAATACAACACAGCGATTGGGCTGGGAGGTTGGGGCGGCCGTAATGAGAAGTCAGGCCCGTATGTTTACATTAACGAAAAGGATGAACTTGTTCGGGATACGTCCGTGGGTCGCGGTGGTCACCATGGTTCACAGCACCCGTTTTTGGTCACAACCCGCAATAGCAGTCACCCTGTTACCTCGGGGATGCCGGGGCAGTGGTTGCATGAGAAAGATGAGTTATATGATCTGCTGCGGGGACCGGCAGAGAACATGACGGTTCTGGCAACGGCGTTTTCAAGCAAAGATCAGGGTGGCACCGGGCGTCATGAACCTATGATCTTCACGGTGGCTTATGGAAAAGGCCGTGTCTTTCATACGCCTATGGGGCATGGTGTCTATTCACAGGAGTGTGTTGGATTTATTGTTACTTTGCAGCGGGGAGCTGAGTGGGCTGCGACGGGAAAAGTAACTCAAAAAATACCCAGTGACTTTCCGGGAATGGATGAAGTTTCTAAACGTAAAAGTGGTTCGTGAATTTGCTTGCGGATACGCCCTCCCTGTAGGGTGTCGATAAAAAACCGACGAAGGACTTTGAATTTCAGTGTCTGATGGTCTGAAGGTTTGCCAAAAAAGAGGTGCGTTGCATACAGTGATCACCGATTTACAGATGAGATCAGCATTCGGATAAACTAAATATTCACCTCAGGAATACAGGAGAAGTGGATCGACCGGTTTTTGTACAGTTGACGAATGATCCCGCTTCAAAGGCCTTGCACCTAGCGGTACAACACTTGTATAAAACATTCAAGGACATGGCGTTTCATGACGAAACAACTTCAGTATGCGAGAGCCACCAGTTCAGGCTGTCGTGTGTCGAATGACTCAATTTATTGATCTTATTTCTCCATCCTCTATCCGTTGAAAGTCACTAACATGAAATCATTGATTGCTTCACTGGCAATTCTTGCTTGCTGTCCGCTGGCCGGCTTACAGGCTGAAGATACGTCGCGCGCCGATTTAGTAGGCCGTCCAATCCCCAATTTCGTCTTGCCTTCGGTTACGGGCAAAGAAATTGCTTTGGCCGATTTTCCGGAAGTTGATTTTATGGTTATTGTTTTTCTTGGTACTGAGTGCCCCATTGGAAACAGCTACATTCCTCAGCTGAATGAGTTGAGCCAAAAGTATGCTAAACAAAACGTCAAGTTCGCCGTCATCAATGCCAATCCGGCCGATTCCCCCGAAGAGATCAAAAAGCACGCATTGGAATATAAGTTACGATTGCTTGTATTGAAGGATAAAGAACAGGTATCGCTCGACATCTTTGGAGCCACGCGAACACCGGAAGCGTTTATTCTTGATCGCCGCCGAAACATTCGTTACGTCGGTCGCATCGATGACCGCATCGGCTACCGATTCAAACGAGAACAAGCTCGTCGGTCGGATCTGGAAGAAGCGCTGAAGCAACTAATCGCCGGAGAAACTCCTGCGGTCAGTGTAACGGAAGTAGAAGGTTGTCTGATCACTCGCAAACAGGCCATTGATGGAACAAATGAGATTACGTATGCGAGCCACATTGCAAAGCTGCTCCAAACGCGTTGTCAGAATTGTCATCGTCCCAATACGGCGGCACCATTTTCGCTGTTAACGTACGATGATGTCCGTAACTGGTCACCCATGATTAAAGAGACCGTTCTCACACGGCGCATGCCGCCGTGGAATGCTGATCCGCGATTTGGTAAATTTGAAAACGCCCTCCATATGAGTTCCAAGGAGATTACCCTTCTGACTTCATGGATTGATGCCGGCATGCCTAAAGGTGAGGAAGACAAAATCCCACCAACTCCGGAATATTCAGACGGCTGGCAAATTGGTGAACCGGATCACGTTTTTAAAATGCCCCGCACTTACAAAGTTCAGGCTACCGGCACGGTGGCATATCAATACTTTGTCACCCCAACAAACTTTAAAGAAGATGTCTGGATCCAGGCGGCCGAGGCTCGTCCAGGAAACTGGAAAGCGGTCCATCATATCATCGTTTATCATCGACCGGTAAGTAGCGATCAAACTCGCCGACTTGAAAGTCTCGGAGGGTTTGCACCGGGAGAAGAACCAACCATGTTCCCTGAAGGTGTAGGTCTCAAATTGCCAGCCGGACATGAATTGGTTTGGCAACTGCATTACACGCCCACCGGCAAGGAAGAAATTGACCAAAGTGAATTTGCTGTAAAATTCTGCAAAGAACGTCCAAAGCACGTCGCTCGTCAGGATGCCGCTATCAATCTTGCGTTTCGCATTCCACCGGAAACCTCGCGGCACAAAGTCGTCGCCAGACGGACCATCAATGCGGACTCCGAACTGCTCGCGATGATGCCTCACATGCATGTACGTGGCAAAGAATTCAAATACCTGGCGAAGTTCCCCGATGGCAGGCAACGGACGCTCCTCAGCGTGCCGTTTTATGATTTCAACTGGCAACATGAATACCGGTTTGCCGATCCAGTTTATCTCCCTAAAGGTACGGTCATCGAGTGTACGGCACACTTTGACAACTCCCAGGAGAACCCAGCGAACCCAGAACCAAGCAAATGGGTTACCTGGGGCGATCAAACTTGGGAAGAAATGATGATTGGTTTTTTCACCGTTATCCCGGCACGTCAACGCTAACCTCCCTATTTGCAATTCTGACCCGCAAATTGAGGGCGCCAAGTGGTTGTGCAGTCGTTTATAATGACGACTATGACAACAAAAATCATTGCATTTACGCTTAGCCTTTTTGCCACAACCACTTTGTTAGGCAATGAGGAGTTTAGTGCTGCGGATTTAGCGTTTTTCGAAACCAATATTAGGCCGGTACTCATTACACATTGCCAGGATTGTCATTCAGGTGACGAGCCTGAGAGCCGGTTCAGTGTTGAATTTCGCGAAGGTTTTCTCACCGGCGGTAAATTTGGTCCGGCAGTAAAGCTAGGTAAGCCTAAAGAAAGCCTGCTTATTAGTGCTATCAAGCATGATGAATTCTTGAAAATGCCTCCCAAGGCAAAACTCTCCAGTGCTCAGGTTATCGATCTTACTCGTTGGGTTGAAATGGGACTCCCGTGGCCCAAAGAAGAGGCTGTCGTAGCCAACATTGGTCAAAACTCAGATGCGTTTCACGCTGAATTCACGGATCAACAGAAAAACTACTGGGCATTCCAAATTCCACAGCGTCCCCCGCTACCTGCAATCAAGAACCGAGATTGGGTTCAAACTCCGATCGATTACTTCATCCTGGCGAAACTTGAAGAAGCCAATCTTTCTCCGGCTGTCAAGGCCGATAAACGCACACTCATACGCAGAGCAACTTTTGATCTGACCGGACTTCCACCCACCCCCGGTGAAGTTTCTCAGTTCCTTGATGATGACAGTCCCGATGCATACAGCAATCTCATCGACCGTTTGCTAAGTTCACCCCGATACGGTGAACGCTGGGGACGGCACTGGCTGGATGTGGCACGATACGCTGACTCAAACGGTTTGGATGAAAACCTATCCTACGAATTTGCTTATCAGTACCGTGATTATGTAATCCGGGCGATGAATCAGGACAAGCCTTACGGTGAGTTTATCAAGGAGCAAATCGCAGGTGACCTCATGCCACAACCTGCAGGCAGGCTGGCTGCCGAGGACCGTCTGCGGGCGACAGGCTTTCTCGCCATTGGCCCCAAAATGCTTGCCGAAGACGATCCCGTAAAAATGCAAATGGACATTATTGACGAACAGATCAATACATTAGGGCAGGCCTTTTTGGGATTAACGCTTGGCTGTGCTCGCTGCCATGATCACAAGTTTGACCCCATCCCAACGGCGGACTATTACGCGCTTGCTGGCATCTTCAAGAGCACAAAGTCGATGGAAAACTACAATGTCGTTGCAGATTGGTATGAGCAGCCATTGCTTTCGCAAGAGATAAATGTCGAACTGGAAAGGATCAACAGTGAAATTGTGGCAGCCCAGGCCAAACAAAACGAATTGCGAGACAGTGTCACTGACTTAGTTAATAAAGAACTACAGCACCAAGCTGATCGTTATCTCCTGGTCACTAGAGCGATTGGAAAACTTGATGATGTGATCGCGGCGAGCGATATCACCGTACAAAAAAAACAGGACGAACCTTTTAAGCTCACCAATGGTTATCTGTCCATCGAAGCTGAAGCGGCTCACCGCACTACGTTGACTCCACTATCGGAGACCTACGGCAAGGAAATTGGAATCGTCGGCAGCGGCGGTTCGGGAGGATATGCAGATTACGATATTCTGGTCGAAACTCCGGGCACCTATACATTAGAGATTCGATATGCCGCTTTGCAGTCGCGATCTATTGGAGTCAAGCTGGATGACCAGATGATATCCGACAATATCCTCGGTAAAGTTACAGGATCATGGTACCCAGATACACAGACCTGGGTCGCAGAGGTGGAATTGGAGCTCACGGAGGGCAAACATGTTCTCAAGCTTGACTCCCCCAAAGTCTATCCTCACATCGATAAGCTTGCATTGGTTCTGCAACCCGAAGATGGCCTATGGCCATTCGACACACCAGCTCCTCCCAGTTTAACGACATATGCACGTGAGCATGACGTGAATGCCAGCTTCCTAAGTTCTTGGCTATGGTATTTTTCCAGCCTATCCGAAGCCAAACTTAAGACTCACCCATTTCTTGAGGCATGGATTGCCCTGGCAGGCATTGAAGAGGAAGACTTTGCTGAAGCGGCAGCACCCATTCTCCAACAGCTACAATCAGAAAGCGGGATTGGAACCAACGCGCCTCCCGTGTTAAGAGATATTTTTGAACAATCTCCACCTCAATCCATTGAGGATGTAGCCGTGTTGTATCGTCGGCTGATCGTTGACAGCAACCATGCCTATACGCAATTAGGTGAGGACGCCAAGGCGGTTTACAGGGAAGTCTATGACGAAATATCTAAGGGGGACTTCCCCTCGGCAACCCCCAATCCGATACCAGCTACCGCATATCCGCCCAATCTTGCTCAACAACGGTTAAGACTGACGGAAGCAATCAGCGAGCTTGAGTCTCGAAAGCCTGTCTTTGAGGTGGCTATGGGAGTTACCGAAGGTACACCTGAAAACATCAAGATCCACCTTCGCGGGAGTCACATTACACTTGGAGAAATTGCACCACGACAAATGTTACAAATTATCGAGGGAACAGAACAGACACCCATATCAGGATCCCAGAGCGGCAGACTGGAACTTGCGAACTGGATTACCAAAATGGATCACCCGCTGCTCAGTCGAGTATTGGTGAACCGCATCTGGCGATGGCGCTTTGGTCGGGGAATTGTTTCGACCGTTGATAATTTTGGAGCTCTTGGGGAACTACCGACTCATCCACAATTGTTGGATTGGCTAGCCATAGAATTCATGCAAAAAGGCGGATCGATAAAAGAGCTACATCGCACAATGATGCTGTCCAGCACGTATCAGATGAGCACCGCATTTAATCCGGTTTCTGCGGAACAGGATCCCGACAATGAGCTTCTGTGGAGATTTAACCGCCGTCGATTGTCTGCTGAAGAGCTGCGGGACTCATTCCTTGCACTGGGTGATGGCCTTGATTTGGCAATGGGTGGTTCCTTGTTAAGAGTAAAGAACCGTGCATACGTTACGGTGTCCGGAACCAATGTTACCGATGAATATGAAAATCAGCGCCGCTCTGTCTATCTTCCGGTCATTCGCAGTTCTGTTTATCAGGTTCTCCAGACCCTTGATTTTCCGGATCCTGCCGTTTCCAACGGAGATAGAAATACCACGACAGTGGCCCCTCAGGCATTACTCATGATGAACAGTGATTTGGTATCGGATTCAACGAGTGCCCTGGCCAAACGACTCCTGTTGGTCAAATTGAGTGAGCGAGTGGAGCGAGTTTACTCCCTGATATTGGGAAGACGGCCCACTCCGGATGAGATTTCCGTTGCGCTGAGCTATACCCAACAGGTTGCCGATAAATCAGTTCAGGACGGGCAACCCAGCGAAGCTGCAGAACTGCTGGCCTGGCAAAGTTATTGTCGGGTCTTACTCTCCTCAAATGAATTCTTCTATGTCGAATAATTCCCTGATATAATTGTATTATGAACCAACAACTTACTTACAGCAGTTATGATCCGGTTGGTGATGGTATTTCCAGACGCCAGTTGTTGAAGCAATCCGCAGTCGGCTTTGGATCGCTCGCCCTGGCCGGTCTTTTAGATCAATGCCAATTAGAAGCTCAGCAGCCAAGTATTCGGCAGCGGCAACCTCAATATGCCCCTAAAGTGAAACGGATCATTTTTTTGTTTATGCATGGTGGACCTTCACAGGTCGACACATTTGACTATAAACCCCAGTTGGAAAAAGATGATAATAAGCCGGTTCCTTTTGCCAAGCCTCGGGTGGTTTCTGCTGCAACAGAGAACCTGCTGAAGTCACCATTCCGTTTTGCTCAACATGGTGAATCCGGAATGCATGTCAGTGAGATCTTCCCCCATATCGCAAGACATGTGGATGATCTCTGTTTCATCAAATCCGTTCATGGATCCAACTCGCGGCATGGGGCTGCGTTATTGGAATTGCATACAGGAAGTGACACGTTTGTTCGACCCAGCATCGGTAGTTGGCTTAGTTACGGACTTGGCTCAGAGAATCAAAATCTTCCCGGGTTCGTAACGATCTGTCCATCCCTGACTCACGGTGGTGCCAATAACTGGGGTTCGGCATTTTTGCCTGCGATTTATCAGGGAACTCCGATCGGTAATGCAGGAACTGCTTCGGAAAATGCCAAGATTCCGTTTATTAAAGGGAACACTTCCGGAGAACTCCAAAAAATGGAGTTGCAATTGCTGAAGAAAATTGATCAACAGCGAAGTTTAACAGCAGGTTCCGATTCCCAGCTGGAGTCAAGAATTGAGTCGTTTGAGTTGGCATTTCGGCTGCAGACCGAAGCACCGGAGATTCAGGATCTATCCACAGAATCCGCGGATACGCTTTCCATGTATGGTGTCGACAAAGAACCGACAAAGGACTTTGGATTCCAGTGTCTGATGGCCAGACGGTTTGCTGAAAAAGGGGTGCGATTCATACAGTTATCGCATAGTTACAAATGGGATCAGCATTCGGACCTGCAGAATGCCCATCGCAGGAATGCAGCAGAAGTTGACCAACCGATTTCTGCACTGTTGACGGATTTGAAACAACGCGGGTTGCTCGAGGATACGCTGGTATGGTGGGGCGGGGAATTTGGTCGGACTCCGGTTTCACAATCCGGTCGGAACGGACGGGATCATAACCCACACGCATGTACCATGTTCTTTGCCGGGGGCGGTGTAAAATCCGGATTCCAATATGGTGAAACAGACGAGTACGGTTACTATGCGGTTAAAGATAAAGTTCATTTTCATGACCTCCATGCCACGATGTTACATCTGATGGGAATGGATCATACCAAACTTACCTATAAGCATGCCGGTCGTGATTTTCGGCTGACCGATATCTATGGTGAAGTTATCCAGGATATCCTTGCCTAAGGTGTGAACATGTCTTCAAAACCAATTGAATGGATTTCTTGTCTTATATTGTGCCTAGTTGGGTTGTCGACGCAGGCGCAAAAGGTTGATTTTGAAAATGAAGTCTGGCCTATATTACAGACAAATTGTATTGAATGCCATGGTGCGGAAAATCATGAGGGAAGCCTGCGGTTAGACGCACGCGCCATTGCATTTCAAGGAGGAGTTAGTGGACCCGGGATTACGGCGGATAAGCTACAGCAAAGCATGGTTTACCAGCGTTTGATCCTGCAGGATGAAGGAGAACGTATGCCTCTGGGTGCCGAGGCATTGCCCGAGGAAGAAATAGATACCATTCGTCGCTGGATTGCTGAAGGAGCTCCATGGCCTGATGGGATTGGGTCAAATGCCCAACAGATCAAGCGACACTGGGCTTATATTGTTCCGAAACGCCCCGAATTACCACGGGTTAAGAATCAACAATGGCCCCAAAACCCGATTGATTTATTTGTTTTACAGAAGCTGGAAACGGAACGGATCGCCCCTTCCGAGCCGGTGGATCGTCGTCGTCTGATTCGTCGCGTGTATCTGGATTTGGTCGGCTATCCCCCAACCTACCAGCAAGTGCAGGAATTTATCACGAACGATCACCTTGAAGCTTACGAGCAATTGGTGGAAGAACTACTTGCTTCGCCACAGTATGGTGTTCGATGGGCTCGACCCTGGCTGGATATGGCTCGTTATGCCGATAGCAATGGTTATCAGGCAGACCAGTATCGGAATGTCTGGCCCTATCGGGATTGGGTGATTAATGCATTGAATGCGGATATGCCATTTGACCAATTTACCATCGAGCAGATTGCCGGGGATTTACTGGAATCTCCTACCATTGCACAGCAGATTGCAACAGGGTTTCACCGATTGACCACATTGAATGTTGAAGGTGGGGTGGATCCTGAAAGGAGTCGTTTAAACCAGGTGATCGACCGGGTGAATACGACGGGAAGTGTCTGGTTGGGATCGACCATCGAATGTTCACAGTGCCATAATCACAAGTACGATCCGTTTAGTCAAAGAGATTACTATCAACTGCTGGCTTATTTTAACAACACGCCTCTGGAAGTGACGGGTAAGAGTACGGCTTACAACTTCTTTGGCCCTAAAATTGAAGTTGATCGAACGCCGACTCAGCAGCGTCAGATAACGGTTTTGGAGGCGGCAAAAGAAAAACAGCAAACGGTACTTGATCAGGTTACCCAACAGGTTGAATCCGGATACACGGATTGGATTTCTCTGTTATCGGCGAAGGAGTCTGATGCAGCGCCATGGTTTGTGCTAACGCCGGTCAGTCAAAAATCGGTTCATGGTGCGACGTTAACGGTGCTTGATGATCATTCGATACTGGCCGGTGGTGCAAATCCCAGTCGTGATACTTTTGTGATTGAGTTTGCTACCGACCGACAGCACCTTCGCGGATTCCGGCTGGAAACCCTGCTTGATGATTCGTTGCCTGGAAAGGGGCCGGGGCGTTATACCGCTGAAAAACCTAATTTCGTATTACAGGAGCTTCTCCTTGAGGTTGGTGGAAAGAAAATCAAGCTTCACAGCGGGAACGCCGATTTTTCACAGGTGAATTACGATGTGAGCCAGGCGGTTGATGGAGACCCTTCTACCGCCTGGGCAATTGCTCCTCAGTTCTTTAAACCTCATTGGGCTGAATTTCAGACAGAGAGTCCCCTTGACTTTGAAGATGATCAGAAAATTAAGGCGACTTTGATCATGCATTATGGTGGTGGGCGGGTTATTGGGCGTCTTCGGCTTTCCGCCACGACAAGCCCGCGTCCGACGGAGACAGTGCCGGCAGAGATGATTGAGTTAGCCAAGAAATCAGTTCGTAATCGTAATCAGGAAAAACAGCTACATGATTTTTATCTGAAGCAGCAACCTGAATATCAGCGCGCACAAAAGGAACTCGCAGACATACAGACGAAGATTGACAATCTCTCTCCCCCAACCGCCCTGGTGATGACAGAGATGCAAGAGCCGCGATCGACGTATTTGTTGATTCGGGGCGAATATAAAAATAACGGCAGGCAAGTAAAGCCCGCAACTCCATCGGCTTTACACAAGAATCAAGTTGCGGGTGCTTCCAGTCGATTGGAACTGGCCCATTGGCTGACTTCAACCGAGAATCCACTAGTTTCGCGTGTGACCGTTAATCGCTGGTGGGCCGAGATATTTGGTCGGGGTATTGTTGCAACCGAAGAAGACTTTGGGAGTCAGGGGGATGCACCTTCCCATCCGGAGTTACTGGATTGGCTGGCCGTTGAATTTGTTGAACAAGGTTGGTCGATGAAACATATACATCGATTAATTGTTCATTCGGCGACCTACCAGCAGGATTCAAAAGTACGCCCCGATCTCGAGGTGATTGATCCAAAGAACGTCATGTTGGCACGGGCACCCCGTGTTCGTCTTACCGCGGAAGCGATCCGGGATACGATGTTACAAATCAGCGGTTTACTGGAATTTGAAATGGGTGGTACTCCGATCTATCCGCCCCAGCCGGACGGTGTTTGGCGACATGTAGGACGTAACGAACCAAAGTATGAAATCAGCAATGGCACGGATCGATTCCGCCGTGGTGTTTATGTGGTTTGGCGGCGTAGTGCCCCATACCCCAGTTTCACAAATTTTGATGCGCCGGATCGCACATCGTGTGTCATTAAACGTAGCCGCACGAATACGCCCCTACAGGCACTCACGTTACTCAATGATCCAACCTATTGGGAAATGACAAGGGCTTTTGCAAATGAAATTGACGCATGTACTGACGGCGGTATCCGCAATAAGATTGTCTTTGCTTTCATCCAGACGCTCGCTCGAAAACCAAGTGAACGGGAAGTGGAGATTCTGGAAACGTTGTACCGATCAACCGTTACTCGGTTAAGTAACAGACCATTGGATATTCAAGCCCTGGTAGGCAGCGATACGGATGGGGCAACTGCTGAATCCGCTGCCTGGTGCTACATTGCCAACGTCTTACTGAACCTGGATGAAACGATTACGAGGAATTAGTGATGGATCCACAGTCAGTTGAATCCCAATGGACCCGGCGTGAACTGTTTCGAACAGGTGCGATGGGTATCGGTGTTTCAGCATTAGCATCGTTACTGGATGAAGAAGCAAAAGGTGCCCAAAAACCTTTTGTAAATCCTCTGCGGGCACGTGAGAGTGACTACCCCCGGCGAGCCAAAAGTGTGATATACATTCACATGATTGGGGCGCCATCGCAACTGGATCTTTATGTAGACAAACCCAAATTACGTGAGATGACGGGGGAACTTTGTCCGGATGAGTTGTTCAATAGTCAGCAGTTTGCTTTTATTCGCACTCGCCCGAAGATGTATGGATCGGCTTTCAAATTTCGAAATTACGGTGAAAGTGGTCAGGTATTTTCAGAGTTGCTGCCGAATATTGGATCGATGGCAGATGAGATTGCCGTAATCGAATCGATGCATAGTGAACAGATTAATCATGCACCGGCTCAGCTGTTTATGCAAACGGGCTTTGGTCGATTTGGTCGGCCTAGTATGGGATCGTGGGTTACTTATGGGCTGGGCAGTGAAAATGAAAATTTACCCGCATTTGTGGTCATGGTGACAGGGAGTGTTGGAGGTGCGGGTAACAGCATGTGGGGCAGTGGATTTTTGCCCTCCATTTATCAAGGCGTCGAATTCCGGGCTTCCGGTGACCCGGTTTTATTCCTGTCTAACCCGAAGGGAATTCAATCAGATGATCGCCGAAAAATCGTCGACGCTATTGCTGCATTGAATCGTGAACAACTGGTCGATATAGGTGATCCGGAGATTGCGACACGTATTGGACAGTACGAAATGGCATATCGCATGCAGACTTCAGTACCGCAATTGATGAATACGTCACAGGAATCCGCGGCAACCCATGAAATGTATGGTACGAAGCCCGGTCAGGGGGGGTTTGCCAACAACTGTTTGTTGGCGCGGCGTTTCGTCGAACGGGGCGTGCGATTTGTGCAGTTGTTTGACCAGGGCTGGGATCATCATGGTGGAATTGAAAAGTCAATTCAAAATAAAGCCCGACAAGTGGATCAGCCTATTGCGGCTCTGCTCAAGGATCTGAAGCAACGTGGGTTACTTAATGACACGCTGGTTATTTGTGGAAGCGAGTTTGGGCGTACGCCGATGGTACAGGGCGGGTTAAGCAATGCCGGGCGCGACCATCACAAAGACTGTTTTGCAATCTGGATGGCGGGAGGGGGAATCCGGGGAGGATCACGAATCGGCGAGTCTGATGATCTGGGATTTTCCATTACAAAGGATCCCGTGTCGGTCCATGATTTTCATGCCACGGTACTTCACCTGTTGGGAAAGGATCATGAAAACCTGACGTATCGTTATCAAGGTCGCCAATTTCGGTTGACGGATGTCGCAGGAACCCCGGTGAAGCAGATTCTGTCATAAACGGTAAACCTAATTTCCCTTTGCTGAAATCGTAAAATACTTAATAATGACATTTAACATGAATCCCTTCCTCAAAATTCGAATTCTCACGAGACAGACTTTTTTTTCGCTGCTGTTGTTGGTGGCCATCTTTCCGTTATCGGCAGCGGAATCGTTGATGTCGACGGCAGTCCATCGTCGGCCGGTTGCGCTGGAGATACATGTTCCTTCAAACCAACTGTTTGTGCTTAATCAACGCGCTGCCACGGTTTCGATTTTTGACATGGAGCAACAGATGGTGACGGGTGAAATTGCCGTTGGTGGTGCACCTTCTGATATGGAACGGATCGATAAGTCGGATTTAATTGCCATAGCCAATCAGGCGAATCACGTCATTAGTCTGTTCACCGTTTCCCAAAACCATCTTGTTCATGTCCATGATATCCCCTGTTGCCATTATCCAGTTCAATTACGGTACGATCCGGAATCTTCGCTGATGTATGTCGCGGGTTTGTGGTCGCGTCAATTGTCGGTTGCAAAGATTGACCGGGCCGCGCCCGAAAAATCAAAATTACTACAGATACTGGATTTGCCCTATGCCCCCAGAAAAATGGTAACCCTTGCTGACAATGACAAGATGATTGTTGCGGATGCCTATGGTGGGACTCTGGGAATTTTTGATATTGAAAATGCGGCTCAAGGTCAGGTTAAGCTGTTGGGACTACGGACGTTCCCCGGTCACAATGTCCGGGGCTTGGAGATCAGTGCAAAAGGCGAAATGTTGCTGATTGCGCACCAAATGCTCAATGAATTGGCCCATACGGTTCGCAATGATGTGCATTGGGGATTATTAATGTCCAATGACCTGCGGTGGTTGCGTCTGGAAAATGTGATTAAGGGTGGCGAGCATTTGTATTCCGGAGCTCATATGCATCCACTGGGTGAAGCAGGTAGTGCGACCGGGGATCCGTCAGGTATGGTGGTTACGGACTCAGGTACGGTTGTCGTGATCCTGGGGGGCGTGGGTGAAATTGCTTATGGAAAAGAAGATGACTTCAGTTTACAGCGGCTCGAAGTTGGATTGCGGCCCGTGGATGTTGTAATCGACGACCGTTCACAGCGAATCTATACTGCGAATATGCTGGGGGATTCGATCTCGGTGGTGGATTTGGAAGCCCAGCAGAGTAGAGAGATTTCGATGGGACCTCAGGCCCCCTGGACGATCGTGGATCGAGGGGAGAAGTTGTTTTTTAGTGCTAAATTATCCCACGACGGGTGGATGAGTTGCCATAGCTGCCATACGGACGGCCATACCAATGGCATGTTAAATGATAATTTCAGTGATAAGTCATTTGGTGCTCCGAAACGCGTGCTTTCGTTGCTTGGTAAACAGGATACCGCACCGTTTGCCTGGAATGGCAAGGCGGAAAATCTTCAGGCCCAGATTAGGAATTCATTGACGTTGACGATGCAAATGGATGAAATTCCAAGCGACAAGCAGTTGTCGGAATTGGTGGCTTTTGTTAAGACACTTCAGGCACCTCCCAGTATCGATCAGGCCCGACAGCAGGTGGACGTCAACGCGATCCAGCGGGGGAAGGAAGTTTTTAGAAAAGCCGATTGTCGACAATGCCACGCTCCGCCTGCATTTACTGTCGGAGGACTGTTTGACGTTGGCCTGACCGATAGCGAAGGCAATCAGGAATTCAACCCACCGTCACTGCGTGGTGTGGGGCAGCGAGTTCATTTTTTTCATGATAACACGGCAAAAACACTTGCCGACGTGTTTTTGATTCACGGTCATCCAAGTCCGGAGTCCGGTCAGGTGTTGAGTCCGCAACAGATTTCCGATCTTGTCCACTATCTACGCAGCCTTTGACCGTATTTCATGACACATGGATGTTGTGGGCAGCATGATCTTCCGTTGAACCGGCGGAGCTATCGATTCGGTTTCCACTCAGGGATCGACGCGGATTTGGCAATAATCTTTAAAATATGCTCGGCCGTCAGAGGAGGTCCGTTGACCGGTTGAAAGTGCACCTTTAACAGGAGCGTCTCATGCGAGGGAGTCCCAGACGGAAAATCTAACTGGAGGGGTATGGTCCGTTGATGATCCCGCTGGCGAATGATTTCCTGTAAACGGCTGACCGAGACTTCCCACCGTCCCAATCGCTGATGCTGCTGATTACTTGCTTCGACGATGACCCGGCCGGGAATGGGCAAGAACCGGCCGTCGGAAGTTCGTGGTTGTAAATGTACCAGCAACGTGTCGTCCCCAGGCATGCCATCCAAGTCTCTGCCAACCGTACGGAGACGGTTGATTTCCAGAACCGTTGCGTTAGCGTCAGATGGGGAGTCCGTGGTGACGAGGGATTGTGGTCGATGGCTTGTTGTATGAAATGTGGGACGAACTCGGTTAGCGGCACCCTGAGATGGGTTCAAATCAATGAGTGCGGGGCCGTCGGATGGTGTTCGGGTTTCTACTGCAGGTGTTGCTGGAGTGAGTTGGTCAAGTTGTGCACGCAATTTAGCATTTTCCAATTCCAGTTTCTTGACTTGTTTGTCGTATTCGTACTGCAGATCGTAGATTTGATCCTCCAGTGCTCGGCGTTGCATACCCATCCGGTCAATTTGCCGTTGGGTGCGCAGATTGTTCCCGCAACCGCTGGTGGCCAGGGTTATCAAAAACAGTAGGAACAAAATGCTGATGCGCAACATGTGACGGAAACCTACAGAATCGGAATGACGGATAAACAGCGTAGATGTACTGTTTTAATAGTGAAAAAACAAGGTCATTCAGTATCCGCGACGGATGTTTTGCGTTTGGATGTCGCGATGGTAGCAGTATAGTTGACCGTCGAATTACTCTATTTTGGATCTTCCATATGTTCGACGACCGTGTCGATCAATCCATATTTTTGAGCTTCGGCGGAAGACATAAAGTTGTCTCGGTCCGTATCTTTCTCGATGGTCTTGAGAGTCTTTCCCGTATGTTTGATCAGGATTTCGTTCAGTTTATCTTTGGTTTTCTGATATTCCTGCGCATGGATAAGGATTTCCTCAGCGGTCCCCTCCATTCCCGCGAGGGGTTGGTGGATCATGATTCGGGAGTTAGGCAGCGCGAAACGTTTACCCTTTTTACCGGCAGTCAGTAATAATGCGCCCATCGAGGCGGCCTGTCCAATACAGTAGGTGGCGACGTCACAGGTAACAAACTGCATGGTGTCATAGATGGCCAGGCCGGCACTGACACTTCCACCAGGTGAATTGATATAGAAGTGAACATCGGCTTTGGGATCGTCAGACTGCAGAAACAGCATTTGAGCCACAATGGCATTGGCAACTTCATCATTGACGGCGGAGCCTAAGAAAACAATACGGTCTTTTAGCAATCGGCTATAGATATCATAGACCCGCTCGTCACGTCCTGATGTTTCTACAACGTATGGAATGGGAGGCATTATTTTGCTTTCTGCAGTATTACGACAAAGGAATGTCTGGAAGGGTGAAAACTATTTTTCTTTGGCAGTGTCCGCTTCATCGGGTTTGGAGAGGATATCATCCACGATCCCGTAATCGACGGCTTGCTGGGCATTTAAAAAGAAGTCGCGATCCGTATCTTTGGCAATGGATTTTGCATCCTTGTTACAGTGGGATGCCAGAATTTCATTGAGGACTTCACGATTTCTAAGGATTTCGTTTGCTTGAATTTCGATATCACTGATCTGACCGCCCACACCTCCATAGGGTTGATGCAGCATGACACGTGAATGAGGCAATGCAAACCGTTTGCCGGCTGTACCACCGGCCAAAAGAACGGCACCACCACTGGCCGCTTGGCCCACACAGTAAGTTGCCACGGGGCAACTGAGGATTTGCATGGTGTCGTAAATTGCCAAAGTGGCTACCACGCTGCCACCGGGAGAATTGATGTAAAAGTGGATGTCTTTCCGACGATTTTCACTTTGCAGATAGAGGAGTTTCATGACCACTTCATTCGCGTTGCCTGTATGGATTTCGCCTTGCAGAAAGACAATGCGATTTTCCAGTAGCAGGTCTCCCAGCGTTAACTGGCGCTGACGTTGCACGGATTGATATGCCTGAGAGTTTTGCTCTTCGTAACGGTATGGATCCGCAGGCGTTTTGGGCAGTCCGGTGGGCTGATTGAATTCGGTATGTATGTTACCCAGAGGATCATTGAAATTCATAAGGGGTGTCCCGTATTCGGCTCTGTTTTTTGTCTGATTAGATCTGGCTTGGATCCGATACAAAATGAAATGCATCTGTTGCCCAGACATGAGCGACAGTACTCATGTTGGCGTCAATTATGCCACAGATTGTGGTTTTTGGGGATAGGGGAAGAGGTATGTGTAGACCACAATTTTGATAAGCGTGATCCATAAAAAAATCGAGCGGTATAGAACCGCTCGATTTTTTTTCTTCAGTAGGACGGGCACGATTCACTCGTCCTGTGGTTCGTCCGTTTCTTCGCTGGGGTTATCATCATCTGCCTGATCCGCTGCATCTGCCTGATCCGCTGCATCTGCCTGATCCTCCACCACAGTTTCTGCGTCCTGTTCGGTCGTTGCTGATGATTCCTCTTTGGATGATTCTTCATCCGAATTCCCGTCGGTCGGGGGTGTGGTCGAATCTTCCACGGGTGCTGTTCCAGGTTTGATACCACTGATGGCATGGGAGACAGGCGATGAGTCCGTCGCGGGGTCGGCCGGAAGTTCAGTTTCTTCAATTTTTGCTTCGCTGGTAATCAATTCGATTGCCTTACGTTCCACGATTTGATTTCGCAAAGCATCCATGTCACCTCGTTTTTCGAGTTGAGCCCGCACCCGACGTGGCGATGTATCCTGTTGCATTGCAATGACCATGATTTCTCCCTCGACGTCTTCTGCTGATGCATCCAGATCATGGTCTTCAGCGATTCGTTCGAGGATGAAATGTTCTTTGAGAGATTGTTCTGTATTACCAAGGAGGTTTTGCTGGAGTCGGTTAATTTGCCGTCGAATATCTTCATCGGGGAATCCGGCAGCCTGTAATTCAAGAATAGAACGTTGTAATTCCCGTTGGGACTGTCGTCTCAGTAATTGTGGAGGTAAATCCCAATCCGCTTCCGCAGTAAGTTTTTCTGTGATTTGTCGCCGAATACGTTGTTGTTGGTGATAGGTTAACTGACGCTCCAATTCTTCGCGAACGGCGTTGTTAAGATCGTCTTCGCTTTCAAAGCCACCGATTTCTTCGAGAAACTCGGGCGTGAGATCCGGCAAAATAACACGTGTGGCGCCATTGATTTTTATCTTGGCTGTGTACTGTTTTCCGGCAAGATCCTCATGGTCTAAATCATCGCTAAGCTGAGCTGTGGTTTCTTTACGGTCACCTTTGCTGGCTCCGACAATCAACTTTTCAAACCCATCAATTTCACCGTCGGAGAATGTGAGTTTGCCCCGGACCGGTATCTTGGTATTTTCCAGCGTTGTGACGACTTCATCGTCAGCTTCAAATTCAATCGTAACATCGACCACGTCACCTGCTTCAATGTCACCCTCGACATCTTCTTGTTTTCCATAACGTTGTAGTAATTCCGCTGCACGAGTGCCGACTTCCTCGTCAGAGTATTCATGAACGACGGATTCCAGTTCCAGTCCTTTCCACTGTGGCATGTCGAATTCAGGGCGAACCTCAACAGAAAATTCAAACGTTAATTCCCCATCTTCGGGCATTTGCACCGCGTCATAGTCAAAATCAGGTTCACTAATGGCAGAAAAACTCTGATCATCGGTCACCTGACTCATCGCATCCATGATCAGCGAGCCTTTGATTTGATCGGTGACGTCACCTTTGAATCGAGTTTCAACAAGTTTGCGAGGTGCGCGGCCAATTCGGAACCCGGGAATTTGAGCTTTGGGCATCAAATCGTCATAAGCTTCGTCTTTGTAACGATCAATGTCTTCACGAGAAACCGTGACCACTATGTGACGCTCGCAAGATCCCGTTTCCTTAACCTGAACTTCTACACTGAGCTTTTTGTCCTCGTCTTCCGAACGTAGATCAGCATCCACTTCAGCCTCAAGTGTATCGTCAAGGGTGGTTGTGCCATTTTCGTTATCGACAGTATCCACCGCGGCATTTTCCAGTGTGTCGTCGTTTGTTTCGTTGTCGTCCTGTTCAGACATAATTCATTCCTGATCTAAAATACAAAGCGTAATGCTTAAGAGAGAAAAGTTCAGTGAAAACAATCAAGGGCACGTCAAGTAAAGTGCCGCAGGTAGTAACGCTTTGGAGATCGTTAAAAAAGTAGTTTCTGTAAGTGTTTTACGGATTTATGGTCGAAGAATTTCGTTGGTATACAAATTCGTATTTGTCGGCTTAATGGCACTCAAAAACTGCGCTTTAAAATCAATACCGAGTTTCGTATTACCTCTTGATTCAATCCGCCACAATTAATATATGGATTTTCATTTACGGGACATAAATCAAGAGCGGGTGATGGGATTCGAACCCACGACAACAACGTTGGCAACGTTGTGCTCTGCCAACTGAGCTACACCCGCTTATTTGGCAAAATCCGGAGGGAATGATCCACTTAGGATTGAGCATTTTAATGTTTGGTCAGTTTAGTGTAACCGAGTTACTCGACACACTAAAGGGGGCAATCATCGTGGAAAGCGGTTTTTTTAAGAGGGGGTTTTCTGACCGGAAAAAGGGAAAATTCGCTTCCCCCGGTGGGATTAAATCGCATCCTCTGTAGGTTCATTTCGACGAGCTCAACGTTGGCATTCCGTTAAGAAATTGTCTTATGAATCGAGGACTCATAACCGGTGCCCATGTTCTTTACATGGCGTTGTTTTGTCCACGGCTATAGTCGGTTCTGAGCCGAGTAGGTGAGATTAGGGGTAGGACGGATCAATCTAGTGGAGATTTCCAAATTGTGTCTCATATTAGGAATGTGTAAACTGGATATCCGGCGGTTTATTTCATGAAAACATGTGAAAAACATTCATTTTTACCGATTGTGGGTTGTTTTTTTGCAGTATACACTGAAGGTCTAATCCTGAATATTTCTGATACAAAGTAAGAGAGTAATAGATAAGTCATTATGAATAGATATTGGTCGTGGGGTTACAGCGGGCTCTGCTGTCAACATCGGGTTCCTGCGTCTGACTCACGATGATTCCTCTCGAAATGTGGTTTTTTACCTTCTGGAATGACGTTAGCCCATGAATGTTGATTTACTGGTATACAAGGATGGTCAGCCGTTAAGAACGGTGAGTGTATCTTTGCCCGTGATTATTGGTCGAGGCACAGGGGCAACATTTACGATCAAGCATCCGTTATTAAGCCGTAAACACTGTGAGGTGTTTGAAGAAAGTGGTTCGATGCAGATCCGCGATCTTGCTTCTTTAAACGGTACATTCGTGAACGGTAAACGTGTGGATAGTACAGCCTCGATTAGCTCGGGCGACCAGATAAAACTAGGTGCGGTCGTCATGGATATCAAATACAGCGAGGGTCAAACTGAAGGCGATCCAGCTGCAGAACAGAAAGTCGAGGATCAGGAGGATGCATTTGACTTGGGTGCGGTCGAAACGGCCGACACGGAAGTCATGGGATCTCAGGAGATTGTGGAAGACACGGTTTTGTTACCGCAAGAGGATCCGGATGAAACAGCGGACTTTCCCAGGGATGAGGTAAGTGAATCTGCAGGTGATGAGAGCGGCATGGTGGATCTTGGTGACTTTGAAGTTTCTTCTGCTGCCACGGAATCCGACGCTGAGCAACCGGCACTGGATCTGGCTGATTTTGAAGTGAGTCCTCCGTCAACTCCGCCATCAGATGAAATGCTGGACTTAGGCGACTTTGAAGTAACCGCCCAGTCAGCCGAAGACTCGGCTGCTCAAGACAGGCCTTCCCTGACGGACCTTGCGGATGCTGTTCCACCGGCAACCGAAACGCCCACGGAGGCCACGTCTGATGACCCCTGGTCGGCGCCTGCCGAAGCGGCTCCGGCTCCGGCTGATGATGATGATTTGGATGCATTTCTGAAAGATTTAGATTGATATGTCCTTCAGGTATTGATTCCTGCCTGATGTAAACTATCTAGATATTTCCTTTATATGTTTGCCAGATTCTATAGGTGACGTTATGACAGCATTCCGATTTCTAGTTGTATGCACGGCCATTCTGATTTCCAGAACTGTCCTGGCGGAGGATCCTGAGAAGAAGCATCCTGCCAATCATTTGATTCATGAGACCAGTCCGTATTTGCTCACACATGCCCATAACCCTGTGGATTGGTATCCGTGGGGGGAAGAGGCCTTTGCGAAGGCTAAGAAAGAGAGCAAATTGATTTTTCTCTCGGTTGGATATTCCAGCTGTCATTGGTGTCACGTAATGGAGCGAGAGTCGTTTGAGGATCAGGAGATTGCGGATTATCTCAATAAGCATTACATCTGCATTAAAGTGGATCGTGAAGAGCGCCCGGACGTGGATCAGGTTTACATGGCCGCTGTCCAGGTGTTGACGCAGCGTGGCGGGTGGCCCATGAGTGTCTTTTTGCTTCCGGATGCAAAACCGTTTACAGGCGGGTCATATTTTCCCGCACGCGATGGAGACCGACAAGGCTTACCCGGATTCCTGACGATCATTAAGCGACTTCAAGAGGTATGGAATGAAGAACCGGACTTGGTTACGAAACAAGCCGTCGCCGTCACCAATGCACTGCAGTCTGAACTAGAAGCTCGTATCCCGCGGGCTCTGGAACCATTGGATCAGTCGGTGCTGTCGGCGACCGTAAAATCGTTATCGGAAAAACATGATGAACAATGGGGTGGATTCGGATACAGTATTGCCAATCCACAGGTTCCCAAATTCCCCACGCCGAGTAATCTTGATTTTTTGCTGTTTCAGATCAATCGACTGAACGCCACGGGGCAAGACAGTAAACTCGAAATGAAGATGCTTGCGAATCAACTCGATCATATGGCGATGGGCGGCATTCGGGATCATCTTGGAGGTGGATTCCACCGTTACAGTGTTGATCGATACTGGCATATCCCGCACTTTGAAAAGATGTTGTATGACAATGCCCAGTTAGCGAGTATCTATGCAGCGGCATATAAACTGACGGGAACCGAGGAATACAAACAAGTTACCCATGAGCTATTGGAATTTGTGTTAAGAGAGATGACGGACGAGAATGGTGGGTTTTATTCTGCGATCGACGCGGATAGTGAAGGGATTGAAGGGAAGTACTATCGTTGGTCGCGCGATGAAGTCAAAGAACTGCTCAGTGCGGAAGAATATGAAGTGTTCGCGGATATTTATAGTGTCACAGGGGCCCCTAACTTTGAAGAACATTTCTACGCATTATTAATGAGTAAAACGCGTGCAGAGTTCACTACCCAGCGGGCGGTTACAATCGAGCAGTTCGAGCAGGAGTTGATGCCGATTCGCCAAAAATTACTTGCCGAACGTAGTAAACGCATCCGACCCTTGCTGGATAATAAGATTCTGGCTAGTTGGAATGGACTGATGATTCGTGGGTTTGCCGATGCGGGTCGGTTGTTGGATCATCCCAAGTACATTGAAGCTGCCGAAAAAGCGGCTGATTTTATTGTCACCAATATGCGTAATGATGAGGGGCAATTGCTTCACAGCTACAATCGGGGAGAAGCTCGGTTTAATGCTTATCTGGTCGATTATGCCTATCTGGTGGAAGGTCTGTTGTCGCTCCATAGGGCGACTGGTGAGAAAAAGTGGCTAATGTTGGCGGAGGAGTTCACTCAATCGCAGATTGATCGATACTGGGATGACCGTCATGGTGGTTTCTTCTTTACTTCGAGTGATCATGAATCATTGATTGCACGAGCCAAAAACCCTATTGACAGTGTGCGGCCGTCGGGCAACAGCGTGTCGGCAGCTAACCTGTTGTATCTCTATTCTAAATTAGGCAATCCCGAGTATTTAAAATATGCTCAAAAGACAGTCGACAGCGTATCCGGGATGCTCTCTTCTTCACCCGGCGCGGCACCCAGGACGGTCATGGTATTGGGTGGTTTGCTGGATTTAAGTACACCCTGATATCGCGATCCATCGCACGAGCGTCAAGTTTCATTCTGGCGATGAGTTCTGCTAAACAGAAAGTACAGGGGAAGACTGCACAACAGGAAGACGCCGCTGAAAAGAATGATGATCAGGTCGTTCATTCCCACGAGTATCAGAAAAACTGCATTGGCAAACAATGAAATTGCTGGCACGAGTGGATATCCGGGAATTTTATAGGGTCGTTCCATATCCGGATATTTTCTGCGTAATACAAAAATAGAAGCCACCGTTAGAACGATAAAGATGGTGGAACTAAAAACAGCGATGCCGGTTAAGTAATCAAAAATACTGGTTGCCGCAGATCCCTGGGGAAGCGAAGCGTCGCCGCCCGACTCCTGACTCTGGAACATAACATAGGTGGAAACCACCAGCATCACGACAGCCGTGACACACCCCTGACCGATGATTGCGACATGGGGTGTTTTGAATCGGGGGTGGATACGTGCAAAGGACGGGATGAACATCTCATCGCGTGCCATGGCAAACAGGACCCTCGGGGGAGTCAATAATCCGGTATTTAAAGCACTGAAAACACTCACTAGGATGATACTGCTTAGCAGACCTTTGCCGAATTTTGCCAGATTCGGACCGATAGGCTCCAGATAGGCGCCCAGCGCTTCCTGAGGAACCTGTCGAAGATCGTCATGTTCAATGTCGACCATTTGTTCCAGAGACAAGATGCCATGAAATGAGATATTCACCAGTACGTAAATCACAAACAGGACGACCGCCCCGCCGACAAGTGCCCAGGACAGATTTTTCTGAGGATCTTTGATTTCTTCGGCAATCCCTGTCACCATCCAGCCGCCGGAATATGCCCACATGACATTGAGCATGACCAGGGTAAACATCATGAGCATGGTAGAGGGCGTTTCGACACTGGTAAAACTGGTTGTATAGTTGGCACTGTCAAAAGAGGGTGTATCGACAAACAGAACCAAGAAGGGCAAGCATGCAATCAGGACCAAAAATCCGACTTTGATAATGGTGGTGATGTTCTGAACTAATCCACCCCAAAAGACCCCGATGCAATTCACCACCGTCAGCAAAGTGATGAGCCCCAGGGCGATTATAATCATTTCAAGATTTGAAAACTCTTTTCCAATGAGGGTGCTGAGGTTCATTACAAAGAAGATCGCCAAAGCTGAATTGGCAGAGGATTGAAAGAATACAGATTCATTCCAGCCTGCTAGAAAAGCAGGAATACGACCATAAGCTTTGCGAATGTAAACGTAAGTGCCTCCGGCTTTGGGCATCATCAGTGCAAGTTCAGCAAGACAAACACCACCAATCACGGTGATGACGCCGCCGACAAACCAGGCAAGCATAATCAGTCCGACCGACTGCCCGACCAGTGCATTGGCGCCGGGTTTAGCAAAAATCCCCGAACCAATAACAGCGCCGACTACCATAGCCATGGCGGACCACTTTCCCAGTGCTTGGGCAAGTGTTGGCGGATCTGGATCCGATCCATTGCAGTGAGGGAGGCCGGAAGGCATGATAATATTTCGATTCAGAAAGAGATTTTGATCATGGCCTGTTTATAACAAATCACGAATCTCGTCAGGGAAATCATGTTTCTGAGAATGCATCTTTTTTTCCAGATGATCGACTCGGTCAGAGAGTTCTTCGATTTTCTTTTTTCCATCAATCACAACATCGTCAAGATCGACCACCGTCTTCTCAAGATGGCTGAACAACGTATCCAGATTCGTTGCTCGTTGTTCAAGCTTTTTCCGGTGAGGAGATGTTTCAGACATGGCATATCAAGTCCGTGCTATGAGTAGGGAAAGCCTGCGGAGACTCTACAAAAAACCATGGAATCCGGCAAGGTGATCTTACTTTTATAATTGCAACAGGTCACGGATCTGGTTATATACCACGGTGTGATTTTGAATAATCTGTTGTGCAATTAAGGTAGCCAACATCATGGCAATGGCGATCATGGAAATGGCATAGGGATTGGTTGGCACTCTTATTTTCGCTAATTCATCTGCTAATGCACGCTGCAATTTCGCCCAACTCGATGGGCTTTGATCCTGACCGATGGATGTGATCTGACAACTACGCATGAAACTACGAGCATCCAGACTCAGTTGGATTCCCAAATTAGGGAGTTCGACATTGTCCCCAGCCCAGCGTGCATCCGGGTCGAGTTCGGCAACGAGTCGTCCCAAAATCGTCTTCAGTTGTTCGGCGGAAAGATTGTAAATGATTAAACGAGGGCGTATCGAAAAGCTAATAAGCAAAACTATAAAAATGTATAATGCTGCCATCAACAGCCACGTCCAGCTACCAAATAAAGATAATGTATGCTGCGGGACAAACAGGTTAATCGGACCGATCATAATCAGCCCGGCCAATGCGATGGACAATGAAAATAGATCTCTTGTACCCGTTGTGATCAATGGCCGTCGTAGAGCATTCATCAAGCCCATGAACAGCAAATAGACTGCCAAAGGTCCGAGAGCAATGCAGATATGTGCAGGTGCCATAAACAGGGTCCATCCAATTTGACGAAAAGGTGAACTTCAATTCTAGTGAACAAAGACGATTTAACCAATGAAATAACTGTGGATTTGCAGCATTAGGGTTCCCGGAAGCCAGGAATCTACACAGGAGTGAATTTCGGTGGTAAACTTGAAGGTTACCCCTGACTGCATTTTCTGTTTAATAAAGCGAGTGTCAAAGTGGGGAGTTACGCAGCGGAAATCAAGCCGAGAACAATGGTAAAACCCGTGGTAATCCGGCGATTCACCAACTGCCCTTCGTTATTTTATTTTCATTAAAAAGACAGAAAGTACAAACGTTGAATTCATCAGATATCGAATTGCTATCGATTAATACTATCCGTACACTCTCGATGGATGCGGTACAGGCAGCCAACAGCGGCCATCCCGGGACGCCGATGG
>JAYZPA010000172.1:0-32874 GCA_036150515.1 Planctomycetota bacterium | reverse complement strand
CCTGATCACGTTCTGGTAACTCAGGATCGTAAGCCGGATCAGGGTCCGCTGGAGGGTATCCGAATGGGTTTACAGGCGGTAAGCTCGGTCGCCGACGCGGCCTACGTTACCGGTTGTGATGTTCCTTTACTGGCGCCGGGTTTTATTCAAACGCTCATCGACCAATTGCAGCAAACCGATGTTGCCGTTGCCAGTGAAAATGGTTTCTTACATCCGCTGGCAGCGGTTTATCGCACATCGGTGATTGATCCAATCGATCAGCTGTTGAATCAACAGCGTAACCGACCCCTGTTTTTATATGACCAGGTGGCCACAACCGCTGTCCCCACAGATCTGCTTAAAAAAGCGGATCCCGGCCTGCGCAGCCTCACCAATCTCAATGAGCCGCAGGATTATTTTTCCGCCCTCGCGGAAGCCGGCCTTCCCGTCGAGGATGAAATCCGCAACCGTCTGAACCATCCGGAATGACTTGATCATGGTTGCTCGTCGTCTGATTCCTCCTGCGTGCAAGATATTATTTCAGCATCGTGTAAATAGTCGGATGAAACCGGGTAGTTCCGGAAACGAATAGAATAATAATCCTCAAACCAATCGGCTATATTCTCTTCGATTTCAACATCATAGTCCGGCTCCACATGCAGCGTTTTACCGAAGGTCTGTTTGCGAATCTCACCCTGATCCACCAGAATTTCACCCGATTTAATGACATACCGAGGTAATTCAAACATCACCTGTTTGTTTTCATGCGGGCTGTAGATCGTAATGTCCGCATCCGCTCCAGGACCCAGATGCCCTTTGTTTCTAAGCCCCAGAATCCGGGCCGGTCCCGCCCGCGTAATGATACAGATTTCGTTGAGTGTGTATTCCCGTTCGAGATCCGCCAATACACAACAATTCATAATTTCCGGATGAACCGTTCGAATCACATCGCGGCGAAAAGTACGATCCATGAGCAAACGAATAATTTGAGGATATGCCATAAAAGATCCTCCATTGGGATGATCCGTGCTCATCACCACACGCCACGGATCCTGTACCAACAGATACCACTCCAGACCGATTGCCCATTGCAGAGAATGAACAAAGCTCTTATTACGATATTTAATCGGCGCAATCCCGCAACCCGATTCCATTTCCGTATCCACACTTAACCATTTCGATCCATAGACATTGTGGAGGAAATATCCCAGGGGACCATCTCCGGTCATGCTGGTCGTTTCACCAAACATGACCTGTCCTACATCAACCGTCAGATTGTCATGGGTATTTACATAGTCAGCCAATTCTGTCGTTTTACTACAAAAAGACTCCTCAACACCCTCACCGCCACCATAGCTATGGAATTGAATATGTGTCAGATGCCCCTTGGCTCCATTCAGTGCTTCCATCGTATTCAGTGTCGTGTTCCAATTGCCTGGCATCCCAAGATTATTGCAGTGAATATGAACCGGATGAGGTAATCCTATTTGATTCGCTGCACGACTGACCTCACTAATAATCTGACGGGGCGTAATGTCATAATGGTCGACGGTTTGATCGATGGTATCAACGTTCCCGGAGGGATGATGTTTCCAAACCTCGACACCGCCCGGATTGACCAGTTTAGGTGCATACCCTTTCGCCGCTCCCAGCAACCAAGCAACAAACGCTCTTAACCGCTCCGGGTTTTCATCGGCAATCGCCTTCATCATGTAGTGATTGTTGCCTGTCAAAACATAAAATCCCTTGTCGATACAGGGCGTATCGGCAAACTCTTCGTGAGCGTGTCGGGCAGACAGGGGTGGAACCGCAGCATCAAATGCCGTTGTATAACCCAATCCGATATATTTGAATCCGGTCGCAAACGTACTCGGCACACTACCCATGGTTCCACTATGGGTAGTCAAAGTACGAGGAATCACTTCTCCACGACGTTTTTCCTCAGGCCGCATTTTCCGCCCCATATTGACCTTCGGCCCGGCAATATGACAATGCATATCAACCCCACCAGGCATGACGACGTAGCCGGCCGCATCCAATACCCGGTCTGCCCGGACATCTGCCGCCGGTGGTTCGACGATCCGACCCGCCTGAATCCAGATATCCTGTACTTGACCATCCACATCATTTAATGGATCGTAAACGTACCCGCCGGCAATTTTGAAATAGGGTTGGGACATACCGCTGTTACTGTTTTCTGTTCTTGATCTTAGGAATGTAATGATGTCTGACGCTATCAAGCTTCAAATGGCGATTGATCAAATCTCGGCCACGCGTGACTATACAAAGTCCCTGCTGGAAGACATTCATTTCGATGACTGGTTTCAACAACCCCCCGGTGAAACAACCCATGTTGGCTGGCAGGTTGGACATCTGGCCATGGCACAATATGGTCTCGCTTTGTACCGCCAACGTGGACGGAATCTGGAAGATGGGGATTTGATGAATTCCTCTTTCCGCAAAAAGTTCTCCCGAGGCACCACCGTATCGCGGGATCCGGATTTTTATCCCTCCGCAACGGAAATCCTCGCCGTGTTCGACGGAATCCATGATCATGTCATGATGGAATTGAAGGAATACCCGCTGGACCAACTCAATGATACGGTCGAACCACCCTATGCGGCTTATCCTACTAAGCTTGGGTGTTTGTTGTTTTGTGCCCATCATGAAATGCTCCACGCCGGTCAAATCGGTCTGCTCCGACGATTACTCGGCAAAGCCCCCATCCGCTGATTTTACATCCGGTCGCAAACTCAAATGCTCTACCGGCGCTGTCGCATTCCGGGCATTCAGGACTTGCACTTGCTTTGAAATGCCTTGCAGGATTTCCAAATCACTGGGGTGGTGACAATCCAGTGCCGGTCTCAAAGGGATCGGAACATCGTCCATCCGATAAACGGTCCCCGGAACATTGATGCCATAGGTGGCCACCGTAAAGGCAACCTCGGCTCCCCGTGTCGTTGGTGTCTCTTTGGGATCAAATGCAACATAGGGAATGGATGCCAGATGATCCCGGGCGGGCTGGCTGAAATTGGCCATAGGATCTGCAGCGATAATCATCGCCGCATCCGCTTCCCGGCGGGCCAAAATATCGGCCGCCGTATATTCACCAGGATTGAAACGTGGATATCCCCGTCCCAGATTAACGCCAAAGGGATAGCCTGTCCTCCAGGCCATCACATTATCCGCACCCGTGACATTACCATGCCCGCGATTCGGCTTGCATACAAAACGTGTATGCTTGTTCATATCACGTGCCAATGCCAAAAGGGCTTCGGAATTAACGTGCTTACCACGTGTCATGGTTAATCCCATTCCAAAGAAGATGGCACCGTAGGATGCTGCTTTCATCCGTTGCATCAGATCTTCCCAAACCGCTAATTCCACACCCGTATCGTGGAGGATCTGAGCGGGATCCAGTTCCACATCATTCGCCAGTGCCCGCAGTGCCCATAGAGCTTCAAAATCCGAACGGGGTTTGACCGGAATAAAAATATCCGCTGCACTGGCAGACCTTGTCTTACGCACATCAACAACCACACAGGTTCGGTCTTTACGACCATTAGGCACAAACATACCCTTGGGCATGAGGCTGTATCGTGTAAAGTGCCTGGGATGACTCTCCGCCGGGTTGGCACCCCAGAAAATAATCATGTCACCACGATGTCGAACTTCGCCCAGCGAGCTGGTAACCTCACCCACGCCTTGTAATGCCATGCCGGTCGGACCATGACACACCGAACTGGTTGTGTCAATATTTGCACCAACCCAGTCGGCAATACCCACTGCCGTTCGTTGGGATTCCGAAGTTGTATCACTTAAACCATAAATTAACGGATAACGCGCCTCGACAAGTAATTCAGCGGCATGCTGGATACCTTGGGCGACCGATGCTGGTTTTCCATGGATGAGACATGAAGG
Source organism: Planctomycetota bacterium (assembly GCA_036150515.1). Taxonomy (GTDB): domain Bacteria; phylum Planctomycetota; class Planctomycetia; order Pirellulales; family Pirellulaceae; genus UBA721. The sequence continues at coordinate 28,974 of JAYZPA010000172.1, read as the reverse complement.
TCGGTCATCGGTTGCATGATTTAAGAACCAGGCTTTACCTAATACACAGGCACGTTTCGCCTTGGTAATTTGATTGTCTTCTACCGTGAGGTCAATATCGTCACATACGCAACCACAAAAAGTACATGTGGCATCAGTAACAACTTTAAGTTCGTTGTTCGGTGAAGCATCAGGAGTTGCAGTAGCCATGCGGTTACTCTCCATTGCTGTGTGCGATTCAATTCTCGTTTTAAGCAATACCAGTTTAAGACCTGATTCGCACCATGGTTGCTTATACGACGGGAGACGATTGTGTCTCCAGTTTCATTTCACTCCTGATTGGAATTCCATCTAACGTTAGATTTGCTTTAGTTTAGGGAGCAGCAATGGGCTGCATCGTTACATCAAAACTTTTACTTGTCGGCATCCCCGATCCGTGAGTGTCCCCACCCATTAAACGACTCGACAGGTCGCCATAGGCAATGAACAATAACCCCTCGGGCAGTTCGCCTTTTCTCGCTGTTTTCACGGCCACGTCGATTTGACCATGTTCGCTGGTTAGACGTACCCAGTCCCCATCGGTTAAACCATGCGTCGTCATGTCCTCAGCTGCCACCTGTAAACAGTAAATCTCGTCCTGATACGATTCACCATATTTTCCTTCACTGATGCCAACACCCTGTTTGGCAGTTCGACCCGGAATTAAAATGTACGTATCAGACATATTACCTGGTGTCAAAAAAGGAGTATGACCCCTGTTATCAATGGAATTCAGCCCCTACCCTGAAAGAGTCGACACTTTGACCACTGGCTGTCCATTTATTTTCAGTTGAACTCCCAATTTACGCTAGGGGTGAATTTGGAGATAAACACCTAGGATTTACCATTGCAACGCCCCAGCGACAAAATACTACTAGCTCCCGACGCTCCCAAAGGTTTAAACTAGGCCTTGCTTTTGTGAACGAACACATTATCTAAACCCCCAAAGAGAGAGAAAAGCATGTTGGACCTGTTCGACAAAGTACAAGACGCCGTAGCAGCAATCCAAAGCCAGTGGAATAAATCGGCACATGCAGGAATTATTCTGGGCACCGGACTGGGCAGCCTTGTGGAAGATATTGACGTGGAAGCATCCCTGGACTATTCCGACATTCCACACTTTGCTCAATCCACTGCTGTAAGTCATGCCGGAAGACTCGTCTGCGGAATGCTGAACGGGCTGCCCGTGATGGCCATGGAAGGTCGCATGCATATGTATGAAGGATATCCACTTCAAGTGATCACGTTGCCTGTCCGTGTTATGAAAGCCATGGGCGCTGAGTTGCTTGTCGTATCCAACGCCTGTGGTGGAATGAATCCGAGTTATCGCTGTGGCGATATTATGGTTATCGAAGACCAAATAAACCTGATGGGGGACAACCCGCTGATTGGAATCAATGATGACCGTCTGGGGCCACGATTTCCGGATATGAGTGAACCTTATGAACTTGCACTGGTAGACCGCGCTTTGGCTGTCGCACGACAGGAAAATATCGTTGCCCACCGAGGGGTGTTTGTCGCCGTCGCCGGACCCAACCTGGAAACCCGCGCGGAATACCGATTCCTCAGAACAATCGGCGCAGACGTTGTGGGCATGTCCACCGTGCCGGAAGTACTCGTGGCTGTGCATAGTGGTATGAGAACCGTCGGCTTTTCTGTGATTACTGACATGTGTTTGGCCGATGCACTCCAGGAAGCAAACGTCGAGGAAATTATCGCCGTAGCCAACGATGCCCAACCTCGTCTGACCTCCCTTGTCAAAGGTGTACTCGCTCTTGAACAACCCTAGCCTCACCGGGGGGGCCGGGGAACCAAGCCATCAGGCAATATCATGTTAGATGCTCAACGAATTCAACAAGCCTGTGAGATGGTGCGGCAGCATGTCACCCTGACACCCAGAGTCGCGCTGATCCTTGGAACGGGTCTGGGAGGTTTTGCGGATCGGATTGAAGATCCCATCGCCATCCCCTATGACCAAATTCCAATGTTTCCCCATTCCACCGCTCCGGACCATCAAGGCCAATTTGTCGCCGGTACCATCCTCGGAATACCGCTGATTGCCATGCAGGGACGTTTCCACTTTTATGAGGGACATACCATCGAGGATGCGGTACTCCCTGTCCATGTAATGCAACAACTCGGTGCTGACATCCTGATTGTCTCCAATGCCAGCGGTGGCGTGAACCCCAGCTTATCCAGCGGCGATATTCTGGTCATGGATGATCATATCAACCTTACATTTCAAGTAAATTCACAACTCGCTTCGCTGCACCGGGGATCGCGTAACCATAAGACCGCCATGTATGATTCCCCATTCATCGACATCGCAATGGAAGCGGGACGCCAAGAGGGATTCTACCTGCAGCGGGGTTGTTACGTTGCTCTGACAGGACCGAATTATGAAACGCCTGGTGAGTACCGAATGATACGGAAAATCGGCGGGGACGTTGTCGGCATGTCGACGGTTGCTGAAGTACTCGTGGCCCATGCGCTGGGAATGCGAGTGCTGGGGTTATCTGCCGTCACCAATGTTGCAACACCCGATGCGCTGGCCCAAACCACAGCAGAAGAGGTGATCGATATCGCCCAGCTTGCCGAGCCAAAGCTTAGCGCGATTGTCCTCGCTGTCCTGAAAAGCTTATGAGTTTCCATCCGCAGGTTCGTCGATCGCTTCGACTTGATTTCGCAATCTGACAAATTCCGCCCGGAGTTGATGTAACTCCAGCTGTAGTTCATTGAACATATCAACCGTGACATACTCAGGCATTCCCACCGGAGTCGATGGCATATTCACGACGGGCAGATCCTGGGGTACAGTTTCTGCTTCGAGTGGGTTGTCCTCATTTTCTGGCACCTTATCGTCTGTCACCAGTAACTCCTATTGCTCATTCCATTGCCAACCAACGGGACTCTGTAATTCCAAGTCAGCCATCCGTGCCCACGGTGTTCCCGCATGTTCCGTCTTAACCCGTTGCAGATACTCCACCGCCCGCTGACCCATTTTTTTAATCACACTTCCCGCCTCCGATTCATTGGACGGGACTAAAACCCAGGTGGTGCTCGTCTCCTTTTCAAAGCGTTTTCCGCGTTTCATCAGTGCCAGCATGGCGTTGTAACCTTCAACCCGCGAACGAGCGGCTAATAGCCGTCCCATCGCCAGATCAAAGCCCGCCTGCCATCGGGGTTTCAGAATCTTATCGCGGTCCGCTTCACCCTGACTTAGGATTTCGTATGCCCGGTTCAAGGCAGGTTCCAATTGTGCGGCACTCAACTGCGCCTGGCCCAACTCCCGACTCAATGTCGCCTCGTCCCGATAAACAAAATCACGTCGGGGATTTTTTAATACACCAATCGTATTTAACCGGGACACCTGAATCAAAGCCCGCAACGCTAAATTCGACTCCAATTTAGCGGCATACTCACTCTCGCTAATATAATCCGGCGCATATTTTTGTAATACCGTTCGATCATAGGTGCCGATCAATGCAACCGGACGACTACCTGGTCGATTAAGCATCGAGGAAGTATAACCCGGAGCCTTAAGCGACAAAAACGATCCGCCGCTCACACGACAAAGATATTCCCAGGCGAATGGACCAAAACCGCTATCCACGGTTTCCACACCCAGCGACGAGCCCGGATACTCCAGCAATAACTGTTCCATGTCACGTGTTTCGGGACCTTGGTTTATGAATGTTCGTCCCTCTGTCGGAGCAGCGCCCGCTTCTACATGCTCGGGTAAAATGGAACGCTTACCAAAGGGTGCATTCACACCAATGACATAAACTGGAATCGCATATTTTGCTAAATCACCACGTAACGATTCAGCTTGTTTCTGATCGTCACCCGCCTCATCGGTGACAACGACAAGAATCACTTCAAAACCTTGTTTGGTTCGGTAATCCAGGGCATCCTGAGTTGCCTCCTGTAATGCAGTGAATCCGTTTTCAATGCCGGAAGCATCCACTGCTATTTGTGAAAAAGCCGTGACAACGGATTGAATATCCGCCGTGGGTTCCAGGTGTTTCTCTGTATTTTCAGCAAACGAATAAACCGCGGTCAGCAACGGGGGCGAATCCACCTCTTCGGAACCGGAAGCCGTTGATTGCTTCTGTTCAATCATCAGATCTTCATAGAAAGACTGCGTTTGCAGTTTCACCGCATCCACCATATTGGAAGCGCTTTTGGACCGATCCATGATCCATGCCACCAGGGTCGGAGATTCCGCCCGTGACTGTTTGATCATCCGCAACAAACTCGAAACTTCGGGATGGATCACGGAACCGATACGCACCGTTTGCTGCGTCGGAGGATCCAATTCCAGATTGAGACTCGGTTTAGGTTTTCGTTTAGGACGGGGTTTGACATCCGTCGATAACGGTGCATTCAATCCTGGGACCAGTTTCGCCTGAACCGGCTCCTGTGCCTGCTCAGGCTCCGCTCCGCAACCTACCAGAAAAATGATCGCTATTATTCCAAATCGTAAAACCGCGCCACTTGCTTTCATGTTATTACAGCTCGTTGCCCTCACAAATATGCAATGATTCAAAGACGGCCTTTGTTTATTGTATAAAGAAACTGCCTTATCATAGAGGGGACGCGCAACGTAAAGGAACCCTAAATGACATTCGCACACCTCACGCTGGCAACGAAGGATGTTAACGCATCCAGTCAGTTTTTCCAGCAAACGCTTGGTTGGTCACCCATTTCCCGTCCGGACAACATTGATCGTACGGCCGATTGGCTCAAGATTACCGACGATCAGCAATTACACCTGCTTTATGTCGAGGGATTTGAGCCATCCCCTTTTGAGGCGGAGTTTGGTAGACACTTTGCGATCTTTCAACCCGGTAGCAGTTTTAACGATCTAAAAAGCAAATTAACCCGTGAGGGAGCTGAGCTGATTGACCCAATCCGCGACACCCCCTTTGAACGATTCTTCTTCCGCGACCCCAACGGTTACGTATTTGAAGTGATCGATCAGGATGCCTATGAAAAAGAAGGCTGAATCCCTGAACTCATCGTCCATGCCTACTTCTGAGCACCCTCGACAACCCAAATGTTCCGGAATCGAACGGGGCAACCATGATTCTGTAAGTAAACCGGCCCGGCCTCAGGACCTGCAGCCACGGGAGCCGCCGTCGTATTCCGATCACCCGGCAACTCCAGCTTATCGTGAATCTTAACTCCATTGTGATACACGGTCATGTGCGGGTTTGTTTTTAGCTTTCCTGCGTTGTCATAGCGAGCAGCCGTATAGTGAATGTCATAGGACTGCCAAACCAATGGGGGAAAGCACATATTGATCGGAGTATCTGAAACGGAATAGACTCCCCCGCATTCATTCATTTTTCCGACAAGGCCAAAGGAGTCAAGCATCTGCACTTCATAGCGACCTTGCACATAGATCCCGGCATTCCCCCGTGCCTGTCCGCGATCAAGCGGCTGATAGGGCAATCGAAATTCAAGATGGATGTAATGATCCTGAAACTTAGTTTTGCTGGTTTGGCCGGGCAGCAATAAGCCCTCCTTGGTCATCTTTCCATTTTCCCACGCATCCGCGTTCTTTCCATCAAAAAGTACCACGGCGCCTGCCGGAGGTTTTTTCCCCAGCGACGGACTCTTTCGATTCACTTTAGGCAGAACAGGTCCCCCCTCATCCGACAAATTAAACAGTTCAATATGCCCATCTACGAGTACCGCCGTACCATGGTCCTTATGATGAAAGCGAACCTGACCATTTTTCAGCTCCCCTTCCACTCGAACGATGGTGGATTTATCATTTTTAAACCCATCACCCGGGAGGCCTCCTCGATAAAATGCCAGGCCAAATTTTCCTTCACCCAACGCGATTACCTGAGCACCTCCTTTGACGAGGTTTCCATCTTCATCTTCGAAATTGCCGGCATACTCACCCTGAAGCGCATAATCTTTATCTACCTTGGAGGGATCCGTAATTTTTGGCCCGGCAGCAATCGCCAGAAAACTAAATCCTCCCACTAGTAACGCACTAAAAAGAATGCTTCGTTGGAACATGATGCCGTTTCTCCTGATTTAATGAATTGAAGAAGGTCGTCGTTTCTGGTCGATTTCACCTTGTTGATTGTGAATTACCCAAAAGCAGCTTACCATAGATTATGTGTTTCATTTTCATGTGCGAAGCCGCCGAGTGCAAGCAATGAAATGCTGATTTTATTGGATCCGGAATCATGGTCATCACCGTTGAATACTTTGGTATCCCCCGCCAGAAAACCGGGGTATGTTCAGATTCGCTGAGCTTTTCCGAACATCCCGTTAACCTGCAACAGGTGTTGGCAGAAATTTCGCTCAAACATGCAGACTTCACCGACCACTGTATGGACGGCGATCAGTTATCACGGCAAACGATTATCAACCTCAATGGGGATCAATTTATTAAGTCGCTTCAGACTGTGGTCGTTGACGGCGACAACATTCTGATTTTATCAACGGATGCAGGTGGATAAAGTGGAAACGTGTTTTGGATATCACGGCGCCTGCATGATTTACGATGCGACGCAAGGCACGAGCAAGCGGCAGGTCGTCCAGAAGGAAATCTACCGCCAGTTCCCCGGTGGCTCCGCGTTGGGGACGCATCTCCTGATGGAGCAACAGGACTGGCAACATGCCCCTCTCAGTCCGGCTTCGTCGATTGTATTTGCCTTCAGTCCGCTGGTCGGCAGTCCATTGACGACCAGCGCCAAATTTGCGGTCGTAAGTCGCAGTCCTCTGACGGGTCGCTTGAATGACTCGCTGGCAAGCAGCGCCTTTGCATTGGCCGGAAAACGCACCGGCCATGATGCGATCGTCATCACGGGAAAGGCGTCCCAACCGTCCATAATCGTTATCGACGATCAATCCGCCGAAATGCTCCCTGCCGATGATTTGTGGGGCCTTTCCGCAGCCGATGCCGAAATCAAGCTGCAATCCCGCTTTGGCTCAGACTTTCACTATGCCGTCATTGGTCCGGCGGGCGAACGCCAGGTACGATACGCAACCATTTCTCACAGCGGTCGACATGCCGGTCGAGGTGGTAGCGGTGCTGTTTTGGGATCCAAGAACATCAAAGCCATTGTTGTTGGTGGTAAGCAGCGTACGGCATGGAAAGATCCTGACGGTCTCGTTCAGCGGGCCAAGGAACTTTCACAATTATCGTTCGGCCCAGCAACCGAAAAGTACCGGGAGTTAGGTACGGCTGCAAACATCCTTATCTTTAACCGCCTGAATTGCCTTCCTACCCGGAATTTTCAACAGGGTTCCTTTGCGGCCGCGGAAAAGTTTTCCCCCACAACCCTCAATACAACACGTTCAAAAATGCGATCCAGTTGTGCTGCCTGTACCATCGGCTGTACCCATATTTATGAGCTTCATTCCGAAAGCCCTGGCACGTCGGTTCGACTGGAATATGAGAACATCTTCGCTCTGGGACCCCTTTGTGACATTCACGATCAGGAAATTGTATTGCGTGCTTCTCAGCAATGCGATCATTTCGGACTCGATACCATTAGTACCGGTGGAACGATTGCCTTTGCCATGGAATGTGTTGAACGCGGTATTTTAAACGAGCCATGGCTACGCTTCGGTGACGGGGATGCCCTGCTCAGGGCAATCGAGTCCATTGCAACCGGGGAGGGCATTGGCAGCCTGTTAGCACTGGGCAGTCGCGCCATGGCAATCCAACTGGGTCAGGACAGTATCGACTTCGCACCTCAGGTCAAAGGCCTCGAACTGCCCGGTTACGAACCTCGTGCACTTCAATCCATGGCACTCGGATTTGCTGTTGGCACGAGAGGTGCAGATCACAATCGCAGCGGCGCTTACGAAATCGATTTCTCACCGGGAAACGACCGCCGAAACGGCACTGCAGAGATGGCACGCCTCGCTGTCGAAACTGAGAATCAGGCCGCGCTGATGGACTCCCTGATCCTCTGTAAATTCCTGCGGGGAGTCTTTGAAGATTTCCATGCCGAATCGGCGGAACTACTTCAACTCGTAACCGGCTGGGATTTGAATGCCGACAGGATGCGTCAAATGGCGTGCGGAATTGTGGATGCCAAAAAACAGTATAACGTGCTTTGCGGCTGGACCCCCGCCGAGGATACTTTGCCAAAACGGATCCTTACATCCGCACTTAGCGATGATCCGCAGGCCTGCCTGGACATCGAAACACTGCAAACCATGATCACGGCTTACAATCTCCAGCGGGGTTGGTCCGCAGACGGCTTCCCCATACAGGAAACAGCGAACTAATCCAGAAATTCCGTGATGTGCTTAATGGCGGTCATCCAATTGTCCTGAGTACTCAGACCTGAGGATTTACGCGGTTGAAATCCATGGTCTCCGTCAGGCAACCATCGAATTTTAATACGTCGCGGCAATCGATACCCCTGTACCTGTTCACGATTTCCAAAGGCATCTCTCTCTCCCTGTACAATCATCGCCGGGACACGTACACCCGGCAAATGGTCGATCCGTAACTTAGAGAGATTCCCGGGAGGATGAAAAGGGTAACCCAGACATATGAGAGCCTGAACACCTTTCTGGTCCGTTGACATTGATGCCATTCTGCCCCCCATCGATTTACCGCCAATCGCCAAACACTGGTCATCCTGCAGGCGTTTACGTGCGTTGGCAATAATCGTACTCCAGGCCTGAAGTAATTTCGGAGCCCGGTCGGGCGGACGTCGCCGATTTTCTGCAATGGCCTTCGTCATATACGGGAAATTAAACCTCCCCACTTGCACACCGTGAGTACTCAATTGTTCTGCAAAGAACTGCATAAAGGGCGAACGCATCGCGGCGCCGGCACCATGTGCCAGGATGAACGTCCATTTTGCCCGTCGCGGGCCATTCCAAAGAATTCGCATGCGCTCCAACAGAGGATATCTCTCTGCTATTGTTCCAGACCGGGTGCCGCAACAAAACTGATGGTATCGGTACCATCTTCTGCATTCCAGATCTTTACCGCACCATCAAAACCACCACTGGCAACTCGCTTGGTCCCCTCATGATAGGCAGCGGAAAGCGCCCAGTCACCGTGCCCCGCATATTTACGGATTTCTTTCTGCGCTGCCGCTTCAAGTTGTCGTACGGACTTATCAGCCGACGCCGCAAACAGAAAGCCGCCGGTTTGCTGAAGTTTAAAGACCTCGGCCCCCAAACCTAATTCCCCACTCTTTTTCCCGTCCGCTTTGTTCCACCAGTGAATTTTATTATCTTTTCCACTGCTATAGACCAATGTATTGTTGGGATGAAACGCAACACCCTGCACGGGCTGACCATGGCCACCATAGGTCACCAATAATTCGCCCGTTTCCAATTCAAATACTTTGGCTGTTTTATCACGACTGGCCGATGCAATCTGTTTACCGTCAGCACTCCATGCCACCGCCATGACCCAGTCTGAATGACTCGTAATCGTACGTATTAGTTTTCCGTCCTCGACCGCAAAAATCTGAACCGCTCCATCTGCCCCGGCAACCGCCAACTTGTCACCGGCGGGATTAAACTGGACATCCAGTACAACATCCGATGTGGTTCCCAGTACTCGAACCAGTTCCCCCGTCTCTGCATGGAATATTCGAGCTTCGCCTAACCGTCCTGGCGAGCCGCCTCCGGCGACAACCGTTTTCCCGTCATTACTAAAACGTATCGCGTACGTTCGCTGACCTACATTCTTAATACGCTGGACCAGCGTTCCATCCTCGGCACTCCAAATCGTCAACTCATAATAACCGCCTGCCACAATTCGCGTCCCATCCGGACTAAAAGCAACCGCCGTAACCGGCACACTTCGCGGATAGGCCGCAGGGGGATCCGGATACGTGGGTGCGGGAACGATCGACGGCAACGCGACCGTCGGATCCTCTGCATCGTATTGAGCACCTTCCTTAATCCATCGGGTTACTATGTCGATTTGCTGTTCGGTCAGCGATTCTCCATCTAAAGGCATCCGGGTATCCTCGTCCTCGGCAATGATCCTTTGATAGGTTTCACTGTCATCCGGTTCCCCGGCCGTAATAGCCGCCGCTCCGGAATCCCCCTCACCTACAAACCGTTCAAAACTATCCACTCGATAACCACCTTCCGCCTTTTTGGCACCATGGCATGCTACGCAATTGCTAATCAATATCGGCGCGATGTCGCGGCGAAAACTGACCGGCTCGGCGGCTATAAGATCCGTGGTGACAAACGGGTCGGCCGTTCCTAGTGTGGCGAACAGAATCGCGATTATGAAATAATGTCTCATCATTTCAGGGGTGCTCTCTTGGAAAAACGAAACGGGGTTTTACAATCTTAATGTTGAAACAGGAACTCATTGGTATTGAGAATTGCCCAGCAAATATCCTCCAGGGCTTCAACTCGATTTTCTTTGGAGGCAAGATGGTCCAGACTGGCCTGTAATTCAGTCTCACTAGGCAACCGACACACCGCACGCTGATAGAGTCCACGAACGATCTCCCGGTTATCCACACCTGCTTCAATCATTCTGCGAAAGCTGTTTTTCTCATCTCGCAACTTTCCATAAACCAAAGGCCCGTTAAAAAACTGAATTGCCATACTCAAGTTCGATTCACTCGTCCGCTCACAGGCACAAACCGTCTGCCGTTCCGGTTGACCGAAAATCTTGAGAAATTCATTCGACACCAAATCGGGGGCTGGTAGATGCGTCGCTTTTGTCCCGGCCGGCAATCCGCTAAACGTCTCCGGAATTTCCGTTACATGACAAATCGCGTCCAACAACTGTTCTGCACTGAGTAATCGTGGCTGGTAATGGGAAAAGTACTTAACATCATCCTCGTTATATTCGTTGGGCTGGTAACTCGTTTGATAAGTTCGGCTTTTTAACATCGTCGCCAAAATTGCTTTCCGGTCATAACCGCTCTCCACAAACTCACTCGCCAATCGATCCAGCAAAGCTGCATTACTCGGGGGATTCGTATCCCGGAAATCATCCGGGGGGTCAACGATACCTCGTCCAAACACATGGCTCCAAATACGATTAACCTCAATCTTGGCAAAAAATGGATTGTCCTCTTTCGTTAACCACTGAGCAAAATCATTTCTCGGGTCATATTCATCCGGATTCTCTAAATCACCTAATCCGGGCGCCCAGGGCTTCATCTTCTCACCCGTACGCGGTTGCGTAACATCTCCCGTATTCGTTACCCAAATAAATAGCTCATTCGGACGTTTGGTGTTTTTCCGCTGAATCCGATTAAAAAAAGCGCCCATGCCGTAATAATTATCCTGTGTCCAACGCTCAAACGGATGGTTATGGCACTTGGCACACTGTAAACGAGCACCCATAAACACCTGTGAAATCGTCTCAACACAATCGTTCATATCCTTGGCTGTGCGATAGAAATTTCCTGCCGGATTACTAAAAGTACTTCCGCTGGCCGTCAACAACTCCGTTGCAAACTGATCATAAGGCTTGTTTTCAGCAAACGAACGTTCTACCCATCGATAGTACTTGTGGACTCCTTCCGCCGTCACCTGCCCGCTGGTTAAACGCAGTAAATCTCCCCACTTCAACGCCCAGAATTTTGCGTACTCCGGTCTCTCCAATAATGCATCCACTAACTCGGCTCGCTTATTCGGACTCTCATCGGAAGCAAAATTCTGTACTTCCTCTAATGCAGGCAAAATACCAATCACGTCCAAATACAACCGACGGATAAACTCTTCATCCGTACATAAGTCGGATGCCAGATACTGAAGTTGTTGCAGCTTTTCATCGACCAGGGTGTCAACAAAATTGTGAACGGGCGGGTTATTCCATTCGAACCCTTCGATATCTTCCACAAACGTGATGAAACACGATTCGATGAATTCCAAATACCGAACAATAACGGCAACTTCTCCCCGACGTTCACCCTTGATTAAACCGGCTCTGTCCACATCCGCCACTTCCACATCGGAACTCGAGTAGACGGCTAACTTGGTAATATCTCGTACACTGCCATCACTGTAATGCGCCCAGACACTCAGTTGCTGATCATAGGCTGGTTTTCGTAGAATACGTCCCGACTTGGGATACACTTCAATACTGACCGGCCGGGCTGCTTCTGGCTCATCCATCTGGCAGCCTTCCGAAATCCAATCGCGAACAACCTGATAAGCCGGATCGGTCGTTCGAATCTGCCGGCCTCCGCCATGAGCCACTTTCATGAGCGGCTTGAGCAACAACAGGCTGTTTTCAGCATCCAGTGGATTCGTCCGTCTCCCAAAGTCCTCCCGGATCAGTGTTAACTCGTCCAGAGTTGAATCAAAAGCACGCAGTGACAACCGAAAACCCGCTTTACCACTTGGGGAACCATGACATGCTCCCGCATTACAATTGTTTTTACTCAACGCAGCCAATGTCCCGTAAAGAAATGACACCGGTTGTGGCTTCTCCTGATTGGTAACGGTAACCATGACGGAAGACTTTTTACCCGACACTTCGACCTGAACCGTCGCCTGACCATCATGCTTCGGAAGAATCACACTCCCCTGCACGACCGCTACCTTGGCGTTAGCAGTGCTAAATTCAGCTGAGTGGGTCAAGTCGCGCACCGTGCCATCTGTATAATGCCCCGTCACCACCACTTGTGCTTCTTCACGCACCCCTTGCAGGAGAATCGTCTCCGGAAAGACCTTGACCTCAACAAGTTTCACTTTTCTGGATTTTGCCGCAGACACGCCACTGAACAGCAAAACCAACAGGCCGGACAGGAAAACTCCTCGTGCATATTTAGATAAACTGATCATTTGTATTCCTGTTTCTATTCGACTGCTTTAACTTCCACAGCAATTTTATTGCTGCTAGATTGTACATCTTTGCCGGCGTATTTTGATTTTGCCGTCACCAACACTCCTTCGGTTGTTGCCACCACAGCCTCAGCCGATGCGGTTATCTCAAATTCAAGTTCTGTCTTATCGGCAGCAATCATCAGTTCCTTGGGAACCGAAAGGTTCGCCGGCAAGCCTTCGACTGAGATTGCGACAGCTTCTGCTTTCGATCCGGGTCCGCGAACAATCGTGATCTTTGCCTTTTGGCTTTTCCCCACCTCAATCCCGGCGGGCAATTCAACCGTAACCAGCAACGGATCCACAATCTGAATGGGCACAGTGCGCGTCACGATTTGACCGTGTCCGGCGTGATCCGCAAATGCGGTTACCGTAAAGCTCTTATCTTTTACCGTTTCGTCCGTCAGATTGTCAGGCACCGTCACCGTGATGGTGTGCGTACCTTTGTCATCTTTTCCCGCTACACTGATCCCCTCAGAAATATCCTCGTAAAAAGGCGACAGAGCACCCTTGAAAGCTTCCAGTTTGCTTTTGGTGGTCATGGTCAACACGGCAGATGTCGTACCCCGTGGTACATACGCAATCGCTGGGTTCAATGCCGGCTCAAAAAATTCATCGATTGCCGGTACGGTTGCATACTGAAACAAGCCATCAAGAAAGGTGGGAGGATAACTCAACATAACAAATTTCGTACGCAACCAGTCCCGTGATGTTAAAGGCACCTGAACCACATTTCCATCGATTTCTGCTTCACCCACAATTTGGAAATTCACCAGGGTTCCTGCCTTGGTATCCGCCGGAAATCGTACCGTTACCGTCGCTGCCTTACCACCTTTAGGGATCACATTTTGAAACCACTGTAATCCCGGAATGTCATTGCCCGTCGTGACCGTAATCGGACCGTCATATCCGTCCCGAACGACCGTTACGGAAAAACGAATTGCACCACGTCCCGCATCCACCAAATATTGATTCTTTGAGGCCGCATCATTTTTGAGGTCCAGTCGAAAGGTACTACCTAGTTCCGCGTGAATCAGATATCCATAGTTATTACCACCCCGACGTAGTAAATCGGTAGCTTCCAACAAAAATTCTCCTGCTTCCGGAGCCACCCAGGCCACCACAAATTCATCTTCATCGGTTAGGGGAGCATCTGCCAATTGAGTACCATCCAACTTAAGCACACGATATTTTACGATGGCCGGTGAACCCAGACTTCGCGAATATCCGCGAAACCTAAAGCGCTGACCCTTTTCCGCCTTAAACTGATAAAAGTCAATATCGCCTGGTCGATCAAACCGCCCACTAACACCCCCGGGCAATATCGCCGGAGATGCCTGTTTAAGATCATCATTGGGTTCCTGCTCCTGAGATTGGACCGTATCGGTAGCGACTCCCAGAGCCAATCCGGAGCTATCGCTCGTTTCAGCCCGGGCGGAAACCGAAATAAAACTCCCACTGGGACGACCCTCTTGAAACATTCTCGTGGCGTGTGCCTCCCCGACGGCCGGACCTGTAAATTCTAATGACTTTTCAACTCCACTCTGAATCCCAACCGGGAAAGACGTTGTTGCAAGCGGAAAGTCACCGATCCGTAACAAATAGGGGTGCCCGGCCTTATAAGCACTGTCAGCAACTTCCAGTAAATAAGTACCCGCCGTTGAAAATGTCTGTCGGAATCTGCAATCCGCGTTTAACCCGGCATCATCGTCCGCAAAGGCGACTTCCTGTCCAGACGGATTGTACAATCGTAAAACGGGATCCATCGGCGAGGCGATGCGACTTGCCAGAATATCAAACGAAAGCTGTTGACCCGCAACTACCTCAAAACTGTAATAGTCATGCGTTGTTCCGCCACTCTGACCGGCGACACTGCCGGGCAATTCCAATAACTGAGGAGTCTTGCGATTCGTGTTACTGCCTGCATCAGTGACATTCGTCAAATCATCGACCAACACCATAAAAATTGGTGAAATGCCCTGAGCATTCGAAACAGCCACAGCGGCCACTCCAACCTGAATTTCAGCATCCAGAGTAATCGCCAGTCTGGCCGTCTTGCTGTCATCCATACCTTCCGGCGTAGGAATCACCTTCACCGTTGCTTGAAAACTCGTCCATACGTTCAAGGGGGAAGTCAATTCCGTTCCGGTAATGGTCACTTCGGTCGTCGAACCTGGCTGGACCGATCGTGGCGTCATTTGACTAATCACCGGTGCACCGATGACCGGAGTCACAAGCAAACCTATTATCAAAATCGATGTAAATAGCAATGATTGAACGAATTTCATCGTGAGGTCTATTATCTTCCAGTGGTAATAGCGGGTAGGATAAACAAGGGCAGGATGACCGAACTTTTATTCGCTCATGTTTCCATTCTAATACGTTCAAATCAGGGTCGTCAAATTAGTAAGCTGATTTCTTTTTTTCCCATTGGTTCTCCAAGCTCTCATGAACTCGAATACCCCCTTACACAAACTACTGTGGATCACTTGGTTCATCACGGGAACTTGTGCCTGCTGTCTGGGCGGGGAAAAGATAAAGGTCGAGATTCGTAGTTCGCTGGACGGTTCTCAACAGCCCTGTTACGTCATATTGCCTCGCTCTTATTCCAAAACGGAGTCTCCCGTTGCGTTACTCGTATCACTGCATAGTTGGAGTGCGGGACTGGAACAAGCCCGACCTGACTTAGAAGAACGAGTTGAAAAACTGGGTTGGATCTATTTGTATCCCCATTTTCGAGGACCCAATCAACATCCTCAGGCCTGTGGCAGTCTATTCGCCCAACAGGACATCCTCGATGCGGTCAAATGGGCAAAACAGCATTACCGCGTTGATCATTCCCGGATTTATCTGACGGGTGTCTCGGGCGGGGGCCATATGACGATGTTGATGGCAGGACGCCATCCCGACGTCTGGACGGCGGCCAGTGCCTGGGTGGGGATTAGTGATCTTGAAAAATGGCACGACCGGCACAAACAGTCTCGCTATGGAGACATGATACGAAAAAGTTGTGGGGGTGCCCCCGGAATCAATGCAAAGATCGATGCGCAATATCAGGCCCGTTCGCCAATCGGATTCCTCCACCAAGCAACCAAATTACCCTTGGATATTGTAGCGGGCATACATGACGGACATACCGGCAGTGTACCTATTTCCCATTCCCTTCTGGCCTTCAATCAAATTGCCAGCGCGACAAACGACCCGCTGATTAGCGCGCTGGAAATCAAACAACTGAGCACACCCACCGGCAGGCTAACCCGTCCCAAGCCAAGTGACCAAGCACCGGATGCTGTATTGGGGCGCAACATTTATTTAAGACGCTATGCGGGAGCAAGTCGCGTAACCATTTTTGAAGGTGGTCACGAAAGCATCCCGGTAGCAGCACTGGATTGGTTAAAACGCTTTCGGCGGCTGGAAGATGGTCGGATTATTGATGAAAGCAAGAAATAATGTCGGAACACTCTCCACATCAGAAACACCTTGCTCAGGCCAAAGCTCTGGATCATAACCGTCATGCCTGGGATCAGTTAGTCGCCGGACAACGCCGTTTCACACGCCCTGCGAATGACGAAGATCTTAAGGATCCGCTCTGTACCGTCGATGCCATCGGCTGGCTTGGAGGCGACATCCGCCAACAACAGGTGCTCTGTCTGGCTGCAGGTGGTGGAAGGCAAAGTGCCATCTATGCTGCCGCCGGTGCCCACGTAACGGTCGTAGATCTTTCTCCCGCCATGCTCGAACTGGATCGACAAGTAGCCGCCGAACGGGGATTTTCAATACAGATTGTGGAGTCCTCGATGGATAATCTGTCTGCTTTTTCCCGGGACACCTTTGATATCGTTATTCACCCTGTCAGCACCTGTTACTTGCCGGACATCCAGCCCGTTTTTCAGGAAGTGGCACGCGTGATCCGTCCTGAGGGAATTTACATCAGCCAGCACAAACAGCCAACCAGTCTGCAAACCAACATGCAACGCTCGGCCAATGGTTGGGAATTAGTCGAACCCTACTATCGCGATGGTGCGCTGCCGGCCGTCGACGGTTCCCGATTGCGTGAAGAAGGCACCTGGGAATACCTGCATCGTTGGGAGGAAATTCTGGGTGGAATCTGTCGTGCCGGATTTGTCATCGAAGATTTCATTGAACCGCTGCATGCGGATTCCGAAGCGGAAGAAGGTAGTTTTGGCGACCGCTGTCGATTTACGGCACCTTATATGCGTATCAAAGCGAGGCGCCATGGTGAACACAACGTGCTTGATCCTAAATCACCCATCGTCATCCCCGACTGAAAATTTTTTCCTTGCGGGTCAGCGATGACCAGCGGAAAAGTCACCAACTCCGATGCTATTCTTTTTTTAACTCCATAATTGCGGAAGCCGGCAGACTGCTACACAATACAGACAAACATCTCCCCAGTGATTCAACACTCAGCATAGGATAATAGGAACCTCACCGTGGCGGATAAACCAATTCAGGATATTGTAAGTTGTATGGGGAAGCCGGTTGCTGGCAATCCCACCCAATTCATGATGGAACGTGCTTTTCAGGACAGCGAACTTGATTGGCGATATTTAACACTGGAAGTTCCTGCCGAACGTCTGGCCGACGCGATGGCTGGTTTTCGGGCAATGGCTTTTCGTGGTGGTAATTTTACCATTCCCCACAAGGTTGCTGTGCTGGAATATCTGGACGACCTGAGCGAAGCCGCCCGATTCATGGGGGCAGTCAATTGTGTACATGTTGTCGATGGAAAACTGATTGGAGAAAATACCGACGGCAAAGGGTTTGTGCAATCACTCAATGAAGTCATTGACGCCGCGGGACAACAAGTCGTCATTCTGGGTGCCGGGGGAGCAGCACGTGCCATCGCTGTTGAACTTGGACTGGCTGGCGTAACGAATCTGACCATTGTAAATCGCACCGAATCACGGGGTCAGGAACTGGCTGATCTGCTACAGGGCATTAGCGGAGTTACATCGCGATTCTTTCCCCTCGACGGGGATTTTGAAGTGGATGAGGATGTCAATGTCGTCATAAATGCCACCAGCATCGGATTAGGCGACGCCGATGCGCGAGTACCCCTGGATATTGAAACGTTGATGCCTTCGATGGTGGTTGCGGATGTTGTATTTAACCCTCCCCAGACACGACTTCTGCGGGACGCGAAAGATCGTGGCTGCCAAACGCTTGACGGTCTGGGCATGCTCGTCAATCAAGCCGTGATTGGATTTAAGATCTGGACGGATGTTGATCCAGATCCAAATGTCATGCGTGAAGCATTAGAAGAATACCTGGAGCTGTAAAAGAGGGATTATGACAACAGAGACGCCCGGTCTGTTTATCACCGGTACAAATACGGAAGTTGGTAAAACCTACATCGCAACATTGATCATCAAAGCGCTCCGCAGCGCCGGTCTGCGAGTCGGTGTCTACAAACCCGCCGCCAGCGACTGCGATGCCCAGGGAGCCAGCAGGATCAGTGAAGATGCGCGTTTATTATGGGAAGCTGCCGGTAAACCAGGCACCATGGATCAGGTTTGCCCGCAACGTTTTTCGGCTCCACTGGCGCCTCATCTGGCCGCCAGGGCCGAAGGTCGTCAGGTGAATCCCCGCCAACTGCGATCCGGACTGGAAATCTGGCGGGACCAATATGATTTTATCATTGTCGAAGGAGTCGGGGGACTTATGTCGCCGGTAAGTGACGATGATTATGTAGCGGATCTGGCTTACGAATTTGGTTTTCCTTTAGTCATCGTCACGGTCAATGAACTGGGGTGTATCAACCAAACCCTGCAAACACTCATTACTGCAGCCGCCTTTGAAGAGGGTTTGCCGGTGGCAGGCATCATCATGAATCATCGACAGGCAGATAACCGGGACGATGTCAGCCTGCAAACCAATGTATCGGAAATTGAGCGTTGTAGTTTTCCACCTGTGCTGGCAAGTGTGGCGTACAATGGAATTCTGGATCCAAACATCGATTGGCTGCACTTGGCACAACAGACCCTGAAGTAAAACAGGGCGGCAGATTCCAGTGCCGCTAAACTCCATGTCTATGGAATAAAAAAGCGTCATGCAAACTGAGCAAGTCATCAAATTACTGGAATCCCCTCAAGATGCCAAAGTGTGGTTAGCCTCCCTGGGGATTATCGACACAGACATCGCTCTGCAATCTTTGCTTTCGCTCAACGAAACCGGGATGACGCTGGATTTAGTGTCCGTCACGCTCACACAGCTTGAAGAAATCCTGCCCGGCCTCGCGAAACCCGATCGGGCGCTTGCGGCGCTGGAACAATTCATTGTCGTTTCCCGAAATGCCATCTCTCTGGGTGCCTTATGGGAACGAGATGCCGCCGCTTTGCCGACTTTAATGACTATGTTCTCTGCCAGTAAACACCTTGGGGAATTATTGATTGCGGAACCTGAGTGCTATGACCTACTGAGGATGACAGACGGGCAGCCCGTGGATCGTGAAATCTTAGCGGATGAAATTGTCAACGAAGTGTGTAGTGTGTCCGGTGAGACAGAAACCCGCAATCAATTAGAACGCATCTGTAAACGGGAATTGTTACGGATTGCCTATGGTGATCTGGGCCGACAGCAGGATACGGAAATCGTCCTTCAGCAAACAAGCTTTCTTTATGAAGGTCTACTGCGGGCTGCCTTTGAAGTCGCTCTCAGCATGACGGCAAAACGTGTAGAGCAGCCTCCCGAAACCCTTCGCCAAAATGTGGCGCTCATTGCACTCGGTGATCTGGCGGGTGAGCAAATGAGTTTTGGAACAACGATGAAAGTGATCGTGTTAACCCGCAGCTCAGCAAATCACACCCCCGAATCCCAGGTTACTCTGTATTCCAGACTCGTTGCAAAGATCGTCAAGCTCCTCTTGCCGCTTAGTGAAGCGTCCTTACTAAAACTGGACTTTGGCTTCCAGCTTTCCGCCCAACCCTCGACACGCGTAACCCACATCAGGGATGCGATTCGGTTTCTGGATTTTTCCGGGCGCACCTGGCAACGTCAGGCACTCATTTGTGCCCGACCCTGTATTGGTAATCTGACATTAGGGGCTGAATTTCTGCAACATGTTGAACCCTGGATCTACCGACGCTATCTCAACCGCGCCGACCTTACCGGGCTACGATCATTAAAACGACGTCTCTATCGTTCGGAAACACAGGATGCTGAATCGCTCGATGTTCTGATGTCGATGGGGGGAATTCAGGAAACAAAGGCCGTGGTCCAGTTCATTCAACTGCTCAATGGCAGTAATTTTCCCGAAATTCGTGTTACCGGGACGTTACCTGCAATTGCGACGTTGTATGAAGCTGGATTGTTAACTCTGGAAGAAAGCAATACGCTCCGAGGTTCTTTTCTGGTCATGAAACAAGTCCAAAACCGATTGCAGATCATGATCGCATCCGGCGTTTCACGGTTACCGGAGGATGAAAGCATGCTCCAACAAATCGCGGAGGGACTCGGATACCAAGAGCCGGAACAGAGTTTGCGGCTGACGAATGATATCCGGCATTCGCTCAACGTTAGTCGTAAAATTTTAGATCGACTACTCGATGAAGCGGTGTTGGACGAAACAGCGGAGACCCCTCCGGAAGTAGATATTGTATTAGACCCACATCCTACCAATCAGTACCTTGAAGAGGTTCTGGGGAAACACAACTTCCGCAATGTCGAGCTTGCCCATCAGTACCTGACCGATCTGGCAACCGAACGGATCCCCTTCCTGTCCACGCGTCGCTGTCGCCATTTTCTGGCTTCGATCGCCCCGCAGTTACTCGAAGCCATCGCACGGACACCGGATCCGGATGCCACTCTTGCCAACCTTTGCGGAGTCAGTGAATCACTCGGTGGCAAAGGTATCTTATGGGAATTATTTCAGTTTAATCCGCCCACCCTGAAATTGTATGTCCAGCTTTGTTCCACCAGTCCCTATCTGATCGGGATTTTAACAAGTTATCCCGGGATGATTGACGAACTACTGGACTCTCTGTTGCTCGATCATCTGCCTACGCAGCAGTCACTGCAAAGCCTGATTGATGAATTAAGCAAAAGTGCCTCTCTGGGGGGCAGTCCGTTGGTCGACGTCATTCAGACGTTCAAACATGCACAGCACTTACGGGTAGGGGTCCGCGACATCCTGGGAAAAGACAGTTTGACCGACGCCCACCGGTCCCTGTCTGACATTATGGATATCTGCCTGCAGAAAATTGCCGATGACCACTACCATACTTTAGTAAAAAAACACGGGCGGCCTGTGATTCAAGAAGGCCCCAGAAAAAACCAAACCGCAGCCATGATGATGTTGGGCATTGGAAAATTGGGCGGTCGTGAACCAAATTTTCATAGCGATGCTGAGGTTTTATTCTTCTATGATGCGCCCGGAAATACCGAACCTGTTGATCGTGACCGCCACGTCAAAACCACATCCAACCACCATTTTTTTAACGAACTGGCAAAACGAATCCTACAATCCGTCACACGCTCCGGATCACACGGCAGGTTGTTTGAAATGAACAGCAAGCTTCGAGCCACGCGAACCACGGCACCTCTGGCTATCTCTGTCGGGGAATTCCTGACTTTTCTTAACCATCAGGATGCCACGACTGAACACTTTATGCAGTTATGCAAAGCACGTGTGATTTACACTTCCGATAAAAACGATTTCCCATTGATCGATCACATCCATGAGGCGATTATCTCCATGCCACGACCTGCCGGACTGAGGGACGAAATATACACTTCCCGAATTGAATCCGAGCAGGGAGCAGGACAACGAAATTTAAAACGCTATCAGGGCGGAACGATGGATGTGGAGTATATTGTGCAAATGCTGCAACTCATGCATGCTAAACAACATCCGGATATTCTTCAGACAGGAACCCTCGCCGCGTTGGAACGTCTCCAGCAAGCCCAGTGTCTCAACCCGGAAGATGCCACGGCACTCAGCAAATCCTATATCTTCCTTCGCGAAATCGAAGCGGGATTACGATTAATGGACACTTCAGCACGACACGACTTACCCGAGCAGGAACTGGAACTGATCAAGCTTGCTTCGCTACTTGGTTATGACAGTCCACAAACACTGGTAACCGTCTGCAGTCGTTTTCGACAGGATAACCGTAAACGCTTTCTGGCAATTTTCGGGCGCACGCTTACGGATTGAATCGCAATGGCGATCCTCTGCATTGCCATGACCCATCATCAGTCCAGAAAGCCTACAAGTTCCTGACTGCGACTTGGTTGCTGCAGTTTGCGAACCGCTTTGGCTTCAATCTGACGAATGCGTTCACGCGTTACCTTAAAAATATGCCCGACTTCTTCCAGCGTATAGCTGTATCCGTCACCGAGTCCGTAACGGAGTTTAATAATCTCTCGTTCACGGTAGCTTAGTGTTTTCAAGACATTTCCAATGCGATCACGTAACATTTCCTGAGCCGCACCGGAAGCTGGGCTTTCCGCTTCGCCATCGGGTAGTAGATCCCCAAACTGACTGTCTTCGCTGTTGCCAACCGGACGATCGAGACTAATGGGATACCGACTCATCGCCAGCACACGTCGCGCTTCATCCACCGTAGTATCACTACGCCGGGCAGTTTCTTCCAGGGTGGGTTCACGACCCAGTTCCTGCAACAACTGTCGCGAACAAGTACGAACACGGGACATCGTTTCCACCATATGCACGGGAATACGAATCGTTCGACTCTGGTCTGCTACCGCTCGGGTAATGGCCTGTCGAATCCACCAGGTGGCGTAGGTACAGAATTTAAAGCCTCGACGATATTCAAATTTATCCACCGCACGCATCAAGCCCGCATTCCCTTCCTGAATCAAATCAAGAAAGCTCAGTCCACGGTTGCGATATTTCTTGGCAATGGAAACGACCAACCGCAAGTTACCTTCGGATAATTCCCGTTTGGCCTGCTGATAAATCGAATAGACGCGTTTTAAATACTTTACGCGGTTGCGTAAACTCGTCGGCGTCTCCTGAATGGCGAGCAGAATGTTTCGATATTGAACTAACAAATCACGCTTCTGCTGGTGCTCTTTGTTCTCACGCGCTTTCTGAATATCCTGTTGCAACTGATCAATACACTCGCTGAAATCCTCGAGCGTTTGAATCATGGGCTCGATACGATGCGTACGCAAACCAAGTTCTTCAACAAGGCGTACGCAACGTCGACGGCGGCGGGCCAAATCTTTCCAGGCCTGACTACGCTCCACTTTGCTGCATGTTTTATTTACGGATTTGTGAAAGTCACGTTTGTTGAGCCTCGACAGTTTTGCCAACACGCTTAGATTGTGTGGCAGACGACCCAGAATTTGTTCTTTTTCCAGACGGTCGGTTACCGATACCTGGACCGTGCGGTCAAATGGCAACTCACCCCGATGCACGCGACCGAGCACCTTGAACGCCATTTGAAATACATAGTCACATTCCAATAACTTGGCGCGGAAATCGCGACGGGTATCTTCAATTTTCTTGGCAAGACGAATCTCTTCCACTCGTGTCAAAAGTGGAATTTCACCCATCTGAGTCAGGTACATGCGGACCGGATCATCCGACCAGGATTCCTGCTCATCCACCGTCGTGGTCTCTTCGACCTCTTCTTGCGGTTTGACCGGTTGGGTTGTTGTTGAATCGAATGTCGCACTTTCTGTTTCATTGGCGCCCTTGGTAAAGCCGCTGGCATCGGATTGTGCTGGATCCTCTTCGAAATCATCCAATAGTGAAGAATACAAATTCATTTGAATATCTTATACCTGTATTAATTGTTTATTCGAATGTCTTAGTTTTCCCCGTTGGATCTGCGCGAACAAACGGGTTCAGTTCATCATGTCGGTAGGATTCAACATGCTGATTATTTATTGTGGAAGACCGTTTTGCAATGACTCTCAGTTTGTGCATCGCCTGTGTGGACATTGGTTCGAAGCAAAAGTGGCATTGGCATTTCGCCATTGGCTCACTGTGAACACGGATAAATGTACCACCAGTTTTTATAAGCGTCGCTTACTGCTGTAATTTCCTTGTGAATTGTACCAACGAGATTCAACACTAACCGTGACAAAACGATTAGTCGAATCATCTTCACATTCAACGCCTGTCAAAAATCCCTAATATTGAGGAACTGCCCAATATTAAGCTCTTGCCTAGTCGACAGAGTCCCCTGCATGGAACCTCAAAATCCAAGCAGGAGTGATTTACCTTGAAACATTACCCTTGTTACCAAAAGTAACATGGAAACTTCTACGAAATGCGTAGACGCTCACACTTTGTTAATTTTAACCAAGTGTTTGCCGTGGTCTAGTGTCAAATCTAACGGAATTTTGAGAATCCATTTTGTGGTTCCTGATCAACAACGGGATGAAGTGACCGTTAACCTGAGTTCATTACGTATTAACTAAACGTTCCATATAGATAGGAACCTCATTTTTTAGGCTTCACGTCACCTTGATTTTCCTCCGTTTTTCCCATGATTTGCCTCATCACAGACCATTCTTAAAACTAATCAATTTTTTCCCCTTAGAAAGACACTTCAATAAACCGGAATAAACACAATCTCTTTTCACATAAATCCCATTTAGGTGGCATACTTTAGAACCGTATTCCATGAATCATTTCATCATTTTTGTGGGTTAGATCAAAACCATGGGAACAACAACATTAACAAATCGAACTGCCATCGTAACCGGTGCCAGCCTCGGGATTGGTCGAGCCACGGCGATCGCTCTGGGGGAAAATGGGGCTAACGTGGTCGTCAATTACCGTTCCAACGAGGAAAAAGCGAACGAGGTTGTGGCACAGATCGAAGCGAATGGCGGGAGGGCAATCGCTCATCACGCCGACATGGCCGATCAACAGGCGGTGGAAGGCTTAATTCAGCGTGGGGTTACGGAATACGGAAAAGTCGACATTGCAATCAGCAATGCAGCCTACAGCGACCGTGACTTTTTTTACGAGGCCGACATGGACGGATTTCGGCGAACGGTTGATGTTACGATGTGGGGTGCCTTTTACCTGACGCGAGCCGCCACCCGGCAAATGATTGCGCAGGGAGACGGAGGCATTATCACCCTCGTCAGTTCGCCTCATGCATTCATCCCCGCTCCCAAAGCGATGGCCTATAACATGTCCAAGGCAGCTCTGGAACATATGGCTCGGACAGCAGCGATTGAAGTGGCAGAACATCGTATTCGTATTAACATGATTCAACCCGGTTGGATTGACACCCCTGGTGAACGGAAATTTGCAAGCGAAGAAACGCTGCAAAAAGCGGGATCCAAAATTCCGCTCGGGAGACTTGGAACCCCCACAGAGATTGCAGCAGCGATTTTATTCTTGAGTGATCCCGCTCATCCTTATATGACAGGAGCGACCCTGTTAGTTGACGGCGGAATCAGTCTGCCCTGGTGGGCGGCGCGTGGATCCGCAGCACCATCGGATTAACTTTCCACGGGCCTTTTCTGTACATCAAAACTCATTTCCAAATTATAATAATCATCATGCCTACTTACCTCTTAACCTGTCCATGCGGAAACGACCTCCCGGTGGAAGTCGCTCAAGCGGGTGATTCGCTCACTTGTGAATGTGGGGAAAATATCACCATCCCCAATCTGCGTGATGTAAAAATGCTGCCCCTCGCCCCTGATCAGCAACCGGTTGCCGCCAGTAGCTGGAATCGGGTGAATGGCATACTCTTCTTTATCGCCGTGATCTCAATCAGCAGCGGCGTACTGGGTGCGGGTTTTTCCTTCATTAGGGGAAGTCAAATTGTCGTCGACGATACCACCGAAGAAACCACCCAATATGGCGATGTGGTCATTGATCAAATGCCACCCTTGGAATCTATTGAGGTTTTTAAGATGATTCGTGCGAATGGCCTGGGTAAACAACAGCAGGTTGAATTTCTGATCGCTCAGGAGCAACAGAATCAATACTATTCTTATGGTTATCTGGCGATCGTCATCGCCGTTCTGGGGTGTTTACTAACCGGCGGAACCATGATCGCTAATCGACGTCGAAATGCCTGAGTTGATTTCCTCTGAATAAACTCACCGGTACAAACTGATCGCTACACTCTCATGCGACCGCTCTTTGTTAGACATTAATTTTTTCTCGTGTTGGGCTTGGATTCCGTTCGCTTCCATTCCTATAATAGCCTCAAGCTGTTCGGGCATCACAGGTTAGGCCTCGGTGCCCAACAGCACTTGTCACGTCTGGTCTTTGCCCTCCATGGAATATTGATCGTGCTTTCAGTCCGACCGAAGGTAGCAGAACTCGCTTTTCAACTTTACGGTCGGTCTCTGCATCCTGAATTGTTTGATATCTTTGAGAGCCGGTCGATTGAACGCGGGAATTTTCAGGCACGCGTCGATATTACGCGCGATGGACATATCGTCACGTTTGGTCATGACGGCATGATTTTAACCGAAGTCGCCTCTGCACAAACCCAGCCTCTGCCTCAACGACGACGAATTTTTTCTCATAAAGTGGGCGGTGAACAAAGTGAATCACTTCACAAGGGTGGGATTCACTATCAAACGAGCTTTCAGCTTGAAGAAGTACCACCGGAGATCTTTTGGAGCTTTCACCAGGAACTCACCCACGACAGCCAGTTAAGTGGTA
Source organism: Planctomycetota bacterium (assembly GCA_036150515.1). GTDB lineage: Bacteria > Planctomycetota > Planctomycetia > Pirellulales > Pirellulaceae > UBA721. The sequence goes on along the minus strand of JAYZPA010000172.1, from coordinate 2,504 downwards.
TGGTCTATTCGTTTAACAATAGTGGTCGGGTGCAGACGGGGGCTTTAAGTTACATCAATCTGGAAACGCGACAAAACACTTTATTGGTTCAGGCTTTTCATACATTTCCCAATGAATATGCCATCGTCAAGAGCCAGTCGGTCTTCACGGTTTAAATCACCAGTAATTGTACGGTTACGTTATAAATCGAGTGCGTACCTACGGCGATACCAAATCCGCGTTTAAGAAATATGACGGACAGAACAAGGCCTACTGCAAAACGAAAAACAAACGTGAATGCATCCTGAGATTCGTGAATGGAATGGGCTGCCGCAAAAAGCAGGCTTGAAATTACCGCGCCGATGATCTGAGATAATTTTATTTTCGTCCCCATGAAATTGAATAGTGCAATTACCGCTGGCAATAAAATCAGGCGGAAAAGCAATTCTTCATAAATACCTGCTCCAATCATGGCCAACATAATCTGGCCCTTGCCGATCTCCAATGCCTCCACAACCGCCGGTTGCCATTCTGCAAAGGACTGTGCAAAAAACCATCTCTGGCCAAGGAATAAAGCAAACAGCAGGACGGCATAGGCGATACACTCCAGTAGCATCCCGGCGAAATAATGCCAAGCAATCCGCCAGGGACGTTTGGTTGTATGGTGCCATCCCAACAGGATCAAACAGGGCAGAACGGGCATGAGATACTGCTGTGTAAGTCCCGCCTGCCCCAACGCTTCGCGCACCCATTGATCTGCTAGATTCCGAATGCCAGCATCACCACTTAGCAACAAACCCACCTCATAGAGCAATAACCATGGAATCAGGAATGCCAAGGTATTCAACGGTGTCGAGGTGGCGGATAAATAGACGCCTATCGATTTCTTTTCGCTCAAGGAGATTCCCTGTTCTGCAAAATCTGATATGCCGGCGCAATCGGGGAAGACAGATTGTTACTGCGATTCGGTTTTTGATTGATCAAGTGCTGTCTGAAATACTTTTAATTTCTGACGCATCAACTGGCTGGCCGGGTCCAGCTTGACAGCCTTCGTTTGATATTTGACTGCGTTTTCGTAGTCTTTCACCGCGAAATATGTATGACTCAGTGTGTCCAGATATCCTGCCAGCTCCCAACCGCGGAGATCCAGTGACCGCTCGCTGAATTTCACTGCCTGCTTGTAATCTCCAACGGTATTGGAAACAACCCAGGCATATTGATTGCAGGCTCGCGCCAATTCGTATTCCAACTGTTGTTTGGCCGTTCGATCCAGAGTTGTCCGAATCTTTTTTTCCAGCGTGTCAACTTCCTGAGCGTAAAACGCTGCGGATGCTGCGATAAACTTTAGCGTGTTCTGCTTCCAGGACTCATCTGCTTTGGTGAATCGATAGGCTGCAATCAACACATCGCCATCATGAGGATCAATATTGAGGGCTTTTTCCAGCAACATTCGTTGTTGCGCAAACTCCATCTTCAATTCAGCATCGCAAGCCTGATAATACAGGAACCGTGATTCCAACGACTCAAAACTTGGATAATATCGTCGAACGGCCATGACCACCGCACTCTGATCACGATTATCCATGATCCCCTGCAGCGTTTCGGCCGCACGTTCCTCTCGCCCCAGATCATGAAACAACTCGGCCAGCAAGACACGCAAACGCACGCCCGTATCGGATTCCAAAGGCGACTGATCAATACACTGTTCATATTCCGCAATCGCCCAGTCATAGTGCTGTTGCGTCGCCAGCCAGGATGCAATCGCTAAGTGAGCTGATAAATCTTCCTTGTTCGTACCTAAAGCCTGCATAGCTGCTCTGGTCGCCAATTCCTGATTATCCGCGCGCAGATGGGATTCAGCCAGTCGGTACAATAATTCCGGATACTCCCGAAATTCAATTGGAAACCTCTCGGCAATCAGCTCGGAAAACTCCCAGCTTTCCTCACTGGCAAACCAGTCGATCGCTTCAATCAACTGCTCACGCGAACCATCCAGCAAATTCACACTGCGACGGGCAACATCCGTAGCCGCTTCTGCCCGGTCAAGTCCTCGCAATAACTGAAACTGCCACCGTAGCAGATCCCGGACAAGAATCCGGCTCGTCTGTTTGGGAAACGTCGATAACAACAACTCTTCCTGACGAGTCAATCCATCCCAAACCTCCACCGTATCCACGGGACGTTCGATCGTCGATGCAAACGCTTCGACCCACCGTGCCGGGACCCGATGGCTTTCCTGATGCAGTGTTCTTAGTTGTTGAATATACTCTGTGCGCAGGGCAGGTTCGGCCGGAGCTACCCGATTCATGATCTGCAGGGCTGCATAACGAGAGAGTCGATTTGAGGATTCAAAACGGACCAACCGACTCAAAGCAGCAATGCCCTGATAATCCGGCAAAGCAGCAAGCCGCTGCATATGACTTTTGCGATCCGCCGTATTTTTTTCAGCGTACCCTGATAGAATTCGACGCACTTCAGGACCGTCGGTACGCATTGCCCAGGGAATGTGAATACTCCGAATGAGA
>JAYZPA010000171.1:0-5667 GCA_036150515.1 Planctomycetota bacterium | reverse complement strand
TTTGCGAACGCAGGCGGAAGCGGGCATCGACGGTCCTCGTCGCCAGACCGCAAAGCGTTGCATTTTGATTTGGATGGACGGTGGCCCGACCCATTTTGAGACGTTTGACCCAAAACCAGATGCGCCCGCTGAGATTCGTGGTGATTTTGGAACCGTGGCTACACGTAATGCCAGCATTCACTATTCTGAGCACATGAAACGACTGGCGGGAATCAGCGACAAGTACGCAATGATTCGTTCGATTCGCCATAACCAGGGAAATCATGGTGCCGGGAATCATTATATGACCACCGGCGCACCCCCAAGGATTCCCGTAGGGTGTGGTGCTTTTGTAAGCTTCCATCCCAGCATGGGATCCGTTGTGAGCCATGAACTGGGCGGTAAGAACAATCTGCCGAATTATTTTTCGATGCCGAGTATGTCGCGTAGCGGGGGCCCTAATTTTTTAGGAGCCAACCATGCTCCTTTTGTTGTTGCCGATGATCCGAATGGCAATAATTTTCGAGTACGGGATGTGGCCATTCCCAAGGGACTGACAACAGGTGACTTTCAGTCAAGGCGGGATGTACGGGTGTTGCTGGACAAAATGCAGCGACTGAATCATAAAGCGGCTGGCGATCCGGCGGCGGCTCTGGATGAGTATTATGAACAGGGTTTTAATCTCGTTACTTCTTCAGCGGCACAACAGGCATTTGACATTTCACAGGAACCGGACAAAATCCGTGATCGGTATTATCGCAACTCGTTTGGCCAGCGGTGTCTGTTGGCGCGGCGACTGGTCGAAGCCGGAGTACCGTTTGTCACCGTTTATGATGGCGGTTGGGATAGTCATTCGAATTTGTTTGGAGCACTGGGGACCCGTTTGCCAGCCTGGGACCAGACCGTTGCGACGCTGATCGAAGATTTAGATGAACGTGGCATGCTGGAAGATACGCTGGTGTTGGCGCTTGGTGAATTCGGCCGAACCCCAAAACTATCCACACTTTCGGGCCAGTCCACGCCCGGTCGTGACCACTGGGCGAATGCGATGAGTGTCCTGATGGCAGGGGGAGGTACTCCGGGTGGAGTGGTTGTAGGGGCAACCGACCGAAAAGGGTATTCAGCCTTTGAAAATGTGAAAAGTCCGGAAAACTTTGTTTCGACGGTTTACTCGAAACTCGGGATTAATCCCGCTAAACTGTTATATACGCCTCAAGGGCGGCCGACACATATTGTGAGCGACCCGACGCCCATCGGGGAATTGATGGGCTGAAAACCGATGGTGATTGTTTTTTAATTTTTAACTAGTGAAATACCATGAACCAGATTTTATCGAATATGAAACGACGCGACTTTTTGGCAGCTGGTGCAGCTGTGACGACGTCGGTTGCCTCAACGACCATGGCAAAACAGGCAGACGATAAGCTTGTCGTAGGTGTGATGGGGATGCAACGTGGACGCAGCCTGGTCGATACCTTTGCTAAACATCAGGATGTGGTCGTCAAATACGTTTGTGATGTGGACAGCCAGCGCGCCGATAGCGCCGCAAAATTGGTTCAGGGAGCCGTTGGATATACGCCGCAATCCATTACTAATTGGGAAGAAATCATTGGCGACGATGAGGTTGATATTCTCGTCTGTGCAGCTCCCAATCACTGGCATGCGCCCGCCACGATCGTGGCGGCAGAAGCCGGAAAACATGTCTATGTAGAAAAACCGTGTTGTCAGAATCCATGGGAAGGTGAGCAGCAAATTGCTGCTGCCCGCAAGAACAATGTCTGTGTCCAAATTGGTACACAACGTCGCAGTAGCCCGGCGATCATTGAAGGAATGCAATTTATACATGATGGCGGACTGGGCAATGTGCATTCAGTGAACTGTTATTACTATAGCCAGCGAGGTTCCATTGGACATGGAAAAGCGGCGGACGTTCCCGCTCATATCGATTACGAACGGTGGCAGGGTCCGGCACCTCGACAGCCTTATGTGGATAACCGAGTGCATTATAATTGGCATTGGTTCTGGCATTATGGTAATGGAGAACTTGGTAATAACGGCATCCATACCCTCGACATGGCACGCTGGGCACTGCAGGCTGAATTTCCCACACAGGTGACTTCCAGCGGAGGGCGGTATTATTTTGATGATGATCAGGAGACCCCCGATACCAGTACCGTTTCCTATGAATTTGGTGATCAGGGTCATGTGACCTGGTTTGGTAGTAGCTGCAATAAAAATGGTACGGGCTTTGTAACGGTGTATGGCGACAAAGGTTCACTTGAATTCCATAGCAGCGGAGGCTATACGGTAAAAGATCGCAGCTTTAAAGAGGTGAAGACAGCCAGCAGCGGTCAGGGCCAGCCAGAACATGTTGACAATCTGATCCAGTGCATTCAAGCCGGCGATCATACCAAGCTGAATGCGGAAATAGAAATTGGACACCGCAGCACCCTTCTCTGCCATTTGGGAAATATCGCTCATCGCATGGGTCGAGTGATCAATTGCGAAACAAAAACCGGGCATATTCTGGGTGATAAGGAATCCGCATCCCTGTGGAAACGGGATTATCACGATGGCTGGGAAGAACGGCTGACAATCAGCTAGAGATTCATCAAAAACACCTCTTTCAACCAGTCAAGGGTGACAGGATGATGGAGGTGTCTTTTTCTTGTCGCCGCAGGAAACTTAAGTTATTTGACAGGGGGAGACGATGGTGCAGCGATCGAAATATGGGAAATGGTTATGGGTGACCCTAGGTGTTCTGGTACTCGGCCGATGCCCGGATCTGATGGTTGCGGCGGCGGACAAACCCAACATCGTTTTCTTTTTGGCGGATGACCAACGCAACGACCAGTTAGGTTGTTATGGACACCCTCACACCAAAACGCCCCATATAGATAAACTTGCTGCAGCAGGTACCCGTTTTACGAATGCTTTTGTAACGACCTCGATTTGCGCAGCAAGCCGCGCCACGATCTTTACCGGGCTGGTTGAACGCAGCCACCACTTTACCTTTGGGACACCCCCGATTGCTCAGGCGATGGTGGAACAATCCTATCCGTCGGTGCTTAAAGCCCATGGATATAAGACAGGGTTTGTGGGTAAATTTGGCGTTCAATTTCAAGGGGGTACTCAGGGAGCCTTTGACTTCTTCCATCCGATTAACCGTGGCCCCTACTTTAAACCCCAACCCGATGGCTCGCGTCGGCATACGACACAACTGGCCGGTGATGCCGCCATTAAGTTCATTCAGGAAAATCGCAAAGAACCGTTTATGCTCTCGGTCAGTTTTAATGCAACCCATGCAGAAGATAACGATAAGGTCGATCACTTCCCGTGGCCCAAAGTGGTTGATGGCATGTATGAAAACATTGCTATCGAACCACCGAAATTATCCGATCCGGAGATTTTTGAAAGTCAGCCGGAATTTTTGAGAACCAGTCTGAATCGAGAGCGATTTTTCTGGAGGTGGGATACCCCCGAAAAATATGAAAAGAATATCAAAGCGTATTACCGCATGCTTAGCGGTATTGACCATGTCGTTGGCCGGGTGATGCAATCGCTGCAGGAAACAGGAATCGCGGACAATACGATTGTCATTTATACCGGGGATAACGGCTACTACATGGGACAGCGGGGGTTTGCCGGCAAGTGGTCACATTACGAGGAATCCCTCCGTGTGCCGATGATTATTTTTGACCCGCGACTGGAAAACAAAGCTCAGGTACGGGATGAGGTTGTTCTGAATTTGGATTTAGCGAGCACCTTTGTTGCTGCTGCAGGAATTGATATACCGGAGCAATATCAGGGCCAGGATCTGAATCCGCTGGTGGCGGGTCGGCAAATTAAGGGCTGGCGGGAAGATTTCTTCTGCGAACACTTGTTTCATGTTCCCGGGCGAATTCCTAAATGGGAAGGTGTTCGTGGGAAGCGATGGGTGTACGCAAACTATTTTGAAGATGACTTTGAATTTCTGCATGACCTGAAAACCGATCCTCAACAACTGCACAATCTGGCAAAAGAGGGGGAATATCAGGGCCGCCTTGAACAAATGCGAAATCGCAGCATTGCCCTGCGGGATTCCTATGGAGGCGAATATAGCCATGAACTGATCCCGACACGGGCCGATCTGCAAAAACAAAAAACACAAAAACCGACGCCGAAACCGGCTGAAAAACCAAAACGGAAACCGAGTCCGCCCGAAGCGAAAAATAAACCCAATGTGATATTGATCATCTCCGATGATCAGGCCTTCACGGACTATAGTTTTATGGCACATCCGGTGATTCAGACGCCCCATTTGGACCAACTGGCAAAGGAAAGTGCAACTTTCAAAAGGGGTTACGTTCCTCAGGCTTTATGTCGAAGTTCACTTGCCACGCTGGTTACGGGATTGTATCCCCATCAGCACCGAATTACCGGCAATGACCCAACTCCGCTCGCAGGAGGGGGTAAGCCGGGTGAATATCAGGCACTGCGTAATCAGCTTATTGCGAATATCGATAAACATCCCACGGTGCCGAAATTACTGGCTGAGCAGGGCTATGTAAGCCACCAAAGTGGAAAGTGGTGGGAAGGGAATTTCAGCCGCGGTGGTTTTACGCACGGTATGACCCATGGTGATCCGACTCGTGGCGGACGTCACGGTGACCAGGGATTAAAGATAGGCCGTGATGGACTGGATCCCGTCAAGGATTTCATTCTGGAGTCGAAAAAGCAGGCAAAGCCGTTTTTTGTCTGGTACGCTCCGTTTTTACCACATACACCGCATAATCCGCCGCCGCGCATTCTGGAAAAATATATTGATTCGAAACGCCCCATGGCGCTGGCAAAATACTATGCCATGTGTGAGTGGTTTGATGAAACTTGTGGAGAGTTGCTTGGGTTTGTTGATGACCAGGGTTTACGGGATGACACCGTGGTAATCTATGTCACCGATAACGGCTGGATTCAGCGAACACCGGATATGAAATTACCCGCACAGTGGCGGAGCCAGTATGCGCCACGCTCCAAACAGTCGGCCAATGAAGGAGGCATTCGCACACCGATCATGGTTCGCTGGCCAGGCCATGTGAAGCCGGGCATGCGAAAGCCGTTGGTTAGCAGTATTGACATTGCACCTACAATCTTACAAATCTGCGGTGCCCAACCAACGGCGGCGATGGCGGGACGAAATTTAGTACATGTTGCACAGAATATCATACCCGGGCATCAGGCTCTGTTTGGTGAGTCCTACGCGCATGATATTGCGGACCTGAATGATCTCAACAAAACCCTGCTCTATCGGTGGGTGATTCAGGGGGACTTTAAGCTGTTACTGACTTATGATGGGATCGTGAATCGTTATAAAGCGACCCATGCGCGGGAAGATCGTGGCCCCCAGCTGTATAACCTAACGGTTGATCCATTTGAATTAGACAATCTTGCTGAATCGAATCGCGAGATGGTTAAACGATTAACGGATCTTTTATATGGGTCCTGGGACCATCGGAAGTAAATTGCCGGAATGATGGGCAGTGTCTTTCCGCGATGCACTTTCGCTTACCCGGTCTCGTCGCATTCATAGGTAAACCAATCGACAGCGTCATCCAGTGATTCCAGTGCACCGGCTCCAACCGCAGCGATCATCGCTGCACCCGTACATGCTTCCTCCCGATTGGCTGAAATGCGAAGGGGTAAATTGAATTC
>JAYZPA010000170.1:0-21075 GCA_036150515.1 Planctomycetota bacterium | reverse complement strand
CTTAACGACAACTGGAAATGGATTGAGAAAGAGATGACTTTAGTTACGGTTCCCTCGGCAAGCCATTTTGTCCACCGGGAAAAGCCGGCGCTGGTAACGCGTCGAATTGCACGCTGGCTGGAAGACCGCTAAATGGTAATCTCCAGGGTATTCCAGTGCATTGATATATTCCTTCCGGATCAGATAACTTGGGTTATAATCAAATGAATATCCGGTGAAGTTCTGTTTTTCCTCTTATCTGAATTGTTGGGTAACCAATGAACGGTCGCGATCGAAATCACTTGCTTCGCCAGAGAAGTATCCGCGATTGAAGGATGTTTTAGTTAAAAATCGTGTATTTAAGGTTCCCCGTTTGAGTTTATACAAATTTTTACGCCGCGTCTTCAAGCGAAAGTGTTCTCAAACATACACTCGTCCACTATCTCTGGATCCCCTTGAACCTCGACGCATGCTTGATGCATCGGCCCCGGCAATTCTGCAGTGGTTTGAATCCGATTTCGATGTGATCGAAAAACGCATGCCCGATTTGTTTGCGACGGGATATGGTTCGGTTTGGTTGCCGCCACCAGGTCGTGCGGACATGAGTAATTTCTCTGTTGGCTATGACGTGTATGATCGCTTTGACTTAGGGAAACCCCGCGAACCTACGCTTTACGGCACCCAGGTTGGGCTGGAGACGGTTGCCGACCAAATACACCGTGCGGGTGCAAACCTTCATGTGGATACGATCATCAATCACAACGGATTCTCCGATCTCAATACCGTGGGATTTGTTGAATCCGGCGGGTACCCCGGTCTGGCGATTACGTTAGGCAACGATATCGATGGCGATTTTCATTCCGGGTTTGATGAGGGGGACATTAAAGGGCGGCTCGCCGGTCTTGTAGATATCAATCATTCCAAAAATCACAGCATGATTCGACATCCCGTTGACCCCGGAAACCAGCAAAACATTCCTGCAGGCACCACGCCCGATGATGCAGGTCGACTGGCCAACGTTCCCACCCCCCTGAATCAACAATATTATCCGGACCGGGATGCAACACCGATGCTCCTGTTCGATCCGGTCACAGGCGAAACCGACATTGCGGTGTACCCGTTTGTCGATGGTTGTTTGGATTGCGGCGACCCTGTCCCGGAAAACGCCATGGGCTACCTCATGCGCTATATGCAATGGATGGTACAGGATGTGGGAGTGGACGGTTTCCGGCTGGATGCGGCAAAACACGTCGAGGGCTTTGTCCTGGACTTCGTCGACCGTGGTGTTTACCGTTCCAACCCACGGCCTTTGCTGGATGGCTCGACCCAGCACGTGTTCAGTTATAGCGAGGCCTATACCGGAGATACAGGCACACTGCTCTCTCACGTCAAAAAGAACATCGATCCGAATGATACCGGTCGGATTGGCGGTAATCGTGATGCACTGGACTTTAGCCTCTATTTTGCAATGCGTGACAATCTTGGGTCAGCCGGATCCGCCAATGCCTGGCAGAACATTCGGAACGCGTCGATGGACGTCGCGGATGACGGACTCCATAACGGTTCCGCCGGAGTTCAGTTCGTCCAAAGCCATGATGATCACGGACCGGCTGAACTGAATAACGTTGCCTACGCCTATACCCTGATGCAGCCCGGAAATGCGGTCGTCTATTTCAATGGCAAGCAGTTTGGAGATCAGCGAGATTTTCCCAAACCCGGGCGCGGGGATGCCTTGGGAGGCGTGTACGGTGATGCTATTGAAAAACTCGTCGGCATTCGAAATACCCATGGCCGCGGGAATTACCAGGAGCGCTGGATTGACGATCAGGGAATCTTCGCTTTTGAACGGCTTAGCGCTTCGGTGACAGGCCTGTCAAATCGCGGAGACGGTGGGTTTGATCAACGTACACTCCAGGTCGCTTTGGCACCCGGAACCCATTTAATTGAGTTGACCGGAAATGCATCCAACCCGAACATCGATCCTAACAATGACATCTCCGAAGTGCTTACCGTTTCAAATTCGCAAACCATCGATATGCGAATCCCCCGTAACCGGAATGCCAATGGCCAGTTTCATGGCAACGGGTATGTGATCTATGGTCTCTCCGGCCCTCAGTCCGAAGCGGGGCTGGAATTGATCGGGATCGACTCCGTTCTTCCCGGGTCGATACCCCCGGCAAATGATCTGGACAACGGCAGGACGCGGCTTCATGATTTACAGGTGGTAACGGCGGACTCCTTTCAGGCGCGACTGTTGACCAATGAGGTTCGATTACTGGGACTGGAATCCCTACGCGACGTTTATGCGGATGGCGACCACGCGCTGCTGAAACTTGACGGCGGTCTGGATATCAATGGAAATGGCGTGGTGGATTTTACCTCACCCGGAGATGTAAGCTACGGATTTGAGGCATTCACCGATAAATCCAGTCCCCTGATTGGTCCGGAAGGCCTTAGCGGCATTCGCGGGGATGGCGAATTCCTGCAAACCGTCAACACAACGAATCTCGCCGAAGGCGTCCATCATCTCGAAGCACGAGCTTTCCGGCATCGCACCGATGGGGGACCGGCCGTCTATAACACCTTTAAAAAATCCATCTATGTCGATCGGCTCGCACCTGTCTCGGAAATTATTTCCTTTGACCCAATCGTCAATGGTGTCAATGAAAATCGAGATCTGTTGGTCCGCTCGATCGATAAAACCGCGGATAATGTCCACGTGTTTTTAAACCTGCCCGCGGCAACCACTGATACCCAAATCATCGACATGGCCAAGCAGGGCGCCGGTCTTTCCGGCCAGATTGATCGGGATCAGTTCGTATTCGGTTTTTTCGATGTGCCTCATGGAAATAACGTGGCCACCGTGGTTACTTTTGAACCAACCGGCAACACCAGTGTAAGTAGGCAAACAGGTCTTTTTACTTCGACGATTGTGGGAGCCGGCGGCGGCGATGTGAACGCCGACGGAAATTACACAACAGCGGACATCGATCAGTTTGCGCAATTGCTTAAAAGTGATCAGACTCAGTTTCACCCGGCCGGAGACCTCAACGGGGACGGGCTTATCAATTTAACAGACCTACAACTACTGGGACCAAGATTAACCGAAGTCTCAGCCAGCCATTCCGTTGAAAACGCCTATCAACAACTGGTCAGCGATGCCACCCTTCAACTGGTGCTTTCCGCCGAGACCCTCAGCGAAAATGCCGGGGCGAACGCAGCCACCCTCACGCTGTTACGGGATTTGTCATTCGACACCGCGGAATTGACGGTGAATATCGCCAATCAGGATCTGACGGAAATTACGCTGCCGACATCCGCCACCTTCGCCCCAGGTTCCAACTCCGTTGTCGTCGACATCAACGCCATCGATGATGCGTTGCTGGATGGGACACAGATCGTGCAATTGACGGCGTCGGCGCCCGGGGTCTATTTTTCCGGTTCCCATCAACTGGCTGTAGCGGATCACGAAACGCTGACCGCCGTCACCGACAAATCGGTTGTTCCGGAAAACGGGGGGCTGGATGTGGCTGCGGTAACCATCACTCGCAGTAATCTGGATGACCTGTCAGCACCCCAAACGGTGTCCCTGTCCATCAGCGACACGACCGAGCTTCACGCGCCCCAGACCATGGTGATTCCGGCCGAAGCCTCTTCGGCTCAAGTCTTACTGGATGCCGTGGATGACCAACTGCTCGACGGCACCGTCACCGTGGTCATCTCCGGCAATGCAGAGGGTTTTCTACCCGGGATTTCGGATTCGATTGCGGTTACTGACTTTGAAACGATCGACTTGGTCATCCAGTCTTCGGCTATCGCTGAAAATGACGGGCCAGCAGCGACCACCGCCATTCTCACACGCAGCAATATAGAGGATCTCACCCAGCCTTTGTCGGTAACGCTCAGCAGCAACGACATCACTGAGTTAACCACACCAACCACCGTCACTATTGCCGCGGATTCAGCAACCGTCCTTTTCGATCTTTCCGCAGCAGATGATCAATTGCTTGACGGTTTACAGACCGTCGAGGTCACAGCGACCGCGATTGGTTACGCCGCCCCCGCAAAGGACTCGATTCATGTCACGGATGCGGAATCCATCATCGTTACGGCCGACCCTTTCACGGTCGCGGAAAACGGTGGTTTGGACGCCGCCACCGCAACGGTCGCGCGAAGTAACGTGGATGACCTGAGCCAATCGGTATTGGTGACACTTTCCTCAAGCGACCGTTCAGAACTGGATTTGGTTTCCAGTGTCGTCATCCCTGCGGAGGCGTCTTCTGCCACGGTTACACTCCATGCAATAGACGACCTTCTGCTGGACGGCGAACAAACCGTGTGGGTCAACGCCACAGCCGCCGGATATGTTGAAAACATCTCAGGCTCAGTAATCGTGACTGACTTCGAAACATTGTCATTAGTTATCGAGCCCTCGACAGTTACAGAAGACTCCGGAACCGCTGCGTCCACGGCAACGGTGACCCGCAGTAATCTTGACGATTTAACTAAGTCGCTTACGGTCCACCTTTCATCAAGTGATCTAACTGAATTGAGAACCCCGGATAGCATTGTCATTCCGGCCGATGCGTCCTCGGTCTCTTTTGACATAACGGCTGTGGATGACGATCTACTTGACGGTACACAACACGTAACTGTCACGGCCTCAGCCGAAGGTTACGCAGATATTGCCACGGATTCGATCAATGTAACGGATTCTGAACAGCTAACGCTCGTTTTTAGCAAGGACGCCATATTTGAAAACGCCGGTCAAAATGCAGCAGCGCTGACGATCATTCGCAGTAACACGGATGATCTGAACCAGCCCTTGACTATTGCACTGACCAATCTGGACGAAACGGAAATTCGAGTGGCCTCTTCAGCCATCATTCCCGCCAACCATACATCCGTGACCCTTACGCTGGATGCCGTGGATGACTCTCTTTTGGACGGCAACCAAATTGCGAGCATCTCCGCGACAGCCGAGGGTTATCAGAATACAGCTACGAAATCGATTCAGGTGGCAGACTATGAAATACTGGCACTGGAAATCGACCATACAACGGTGTCGGAAAATGCCGGAACCAACGCAGCCACAGTGCATGTTTCTCGCAGCGATATCGATGATCTAAGCCAGTCGGTAACGGTGCTGCTCCAGTCAAGCGATACCTCCGAAGCTCAAACTCTGGCCAGCATCATCATACCGGCCCAGGTTGCCTCCGCGACCGCGCCCCTGCACGCAATCGATGATCGCATGCTGGACGGCACTCAGCACGTAACGATTACAGCAACAGCAAGCGGATATATTGGATCGGCAAGTGACTCCATCGACATCACCGATTTCGAGACACTGACATTGGTGATTACAGAATCAGAAGTTGTCGAAAACGCAGGCGTGCAGTCGGTTACGGCAACCATTACACGCAGTAATACGGACGATCTGAGCCAATCCCTAACTGTGCATCTGATGTCCGACGATACTACCGAATTAACGATGGCACCCACATTTGTCATTCCAGCCGCTGCAGCGTCCGGCAACGTAAAATTTCATGCTGTCGACGATCTGATCCTCGATGGCACGCAAACTCTGACCGTATCGGCTTCCGCTACGGGATACCCTGCGGCCGCACGGGACACTCTGGATATTCTGGATCACGAGACATGGACCCACCCGCTGGACCCGCTGGATGTCAATGCGGACAATCAGGTCCTTGCCAACGACGCTCTATTCATTATCAACTCCATTAACACCGAGGGTGCGAGGCAATTGCCTGACCGATATTCGGTCGACCAGCAACAGGTTCTTTTTGTCGACGTTAGTAACGACTATTGGATCACTCCCGTGGATGCCCTGCGAGTAATCAACCGATTGAACGAAATCGCGGGTAATGCCGAGGGGGAGTTTACCATGGTCTATCATGACCCCCGTCCGGAAGCCATATCTCCACCCCGGGACGCGTCGCGTCCGCTCAGCGACACGCGCAGCCGGAGAGAACAGCCATCTTTTGAGTTAACTCGGAATCCTATCCATCCCGGAGTCTCTCATCGCTCGCAGATTTACGACAATCGCACCGATTCGGATCAGTCGCAGCCGTCGCCAGACGACGATCCATGGGAATCACTTCTGCATCTGTTGTCAGAAGACATTGCAGTTCAGGGGTTAAAATAACTGGCGGATCGGATGGCCTTCGTCCATCAGATTGTAGGGTCTGCCCCCTTTATCAACGGCGGTTAGGTCATCGATGCCCATCGCAGAATAAACCGTTTTGGCAATATCCTCCGGTGCGACCGGCAAATCTGCGGGATACGCGCCATGGCGATCCGATGTCCCGTACGTTTGCCCACCCTGAATGCCTCCGCCTGCGAACAGGACGGACATCGCATGCGTCCAGTGATCCCGCCCCTGTCCTTTCTCTCCTCCGCTTCGCGGATCACCGATGGTGGGCTTTCGCCCCATTTCACTATTCACCATCACCAGTGTCTGGCCAAGCAAACCGCGATCATCTAGATCTTCAATCAACGCGGAGAAACTCTGATCCAACTCCGGCAGCAATACCTCTTTAAGGCATCCAAAATTGTTCCCGTGCGTATCCCAGCCTCCACCACTCTTACATTTCTTTTGTTCGGCCAGTTTCTTATTCCCGCGCCAAAACACACTGACAAACGGAACTCCCACCTCCACCAGGCGGCGTGCCATGAGCATGCTCATGCCATTATGTGTCTTGCCATAACGTTCCACCAGTTTTTCATCTTCAGCAGACAGATCGAAGGCATCTCGTGCCTCCTGCGACCCTAACAACGAGAACGCCTTTTCCTGAAACGTCTGCAGGTTGCTGTTACGGGCAAATTGTTCCAGCGCCCGGTCTCCCTCATTGAAATCGTCCAGCAACTGCCGCCGTGTCAGTAACCGGTCGACCTGAACATCCTCCTTAAGTTCAATGGCGGGAGCCGCAAATTTCAATGCATCGTCTGCATCACCCAGCACGTAGAGTGGATCATGTTCCACGCCCAATCGAGCGGCGAATTGTCCCGGCCGGGTATATTCCGGCGCCCCTGGTTTCATCGGTAGTGTAATCGTCTGAGGCAGATAGGGGTGGGGCCGCGATTTATAGCCGACCACAGTTGCAATCGCCGGCCAATCGGAAGGCCGTGGTGTACGTGCATTGAGCAACTGCGGAAAACTGGGGTCCGGTTGGTGGCCGGTTAAATTGTAATAATACCCTGCGTGATGGTCACCGGTCCCGCGTCGATAATGTCCCAAAGAGCGAACCACCGCCAAATGGTGTGCCTGCTTCGACAACATGGGCAGGTGCTCGCATAAACGCAAACCGGGTGCAGATGTCTGCATGGACTGGAATGGGCCTCGGATATTCGCCGGCGCATTGGGCTTCATATCCCATGTGTCGATATGGGAAGCGCCACCGCTAAGCCAGATCAGAATGGTGGATTTAGCACGCCCCGCACCGCGGGTCGGATTCACCACTGGAGCACCCGAAACCAATTCCGGCAAAGCCATCCCACAAAATGAGAGGCCACCGGCGACCAGCATCGTCCGCCGGGAAACCGGCAAGTGCACATCGTGATGCATCGTGGTTTCGGTATTCCCGGGGGTAATGGAATGTCGTTTCACCGCAATCAAAACCTACCAAAAACAGACTGGCAAACAATACTCGCTTCCGTCGTATTTTAGAGCATCTGCATCTGCCCTGACAAGAGAGAGAGTTGCGGGTAAACCATGCCACGGATTTTGGGCACTCTCGTTGTTTTGGACGAGCCTGTCAGACTTGTTCAGCAATGCCTTAGACAGAGACCCGCCAGACCATTTGAGTTGTTTTTCGCTTACTGGTATATTGGGACGCGGGCAGTATTTTTGCCGGCGTATCTGTGTGGGAACGAAGGCCGACTATCAAATCAGGAGCAACTGGAATGGACGATCAACGCTGGGAGACCGGTTCTATGAAACCAGTACCTGAAATCAATCCCTATGAAGCTGGCACACTGAATCAACCTGTCGCTGACAAACCGTCAGGCAACAGTACACTTGGCTTACTATCTCTCATTTGCGGCATTGTCACGATGGCATTAACTGTGATCGTCATGGGTTTTGCCATGATCGTCGGTTCGAACGCTGATGCTCCCCTGCAGGAAGATGACCCGGTGGCCATGCTGCTCGGCTGCAGTGTCTTTCTTGTCGCAGGCATCGCAATCATTGGAGCAATTTTAGGAGTGATTGGTTTGTTCGCAGGCGCTGATAAAAAGCGGGGGTTTGCGATTATCGGGCTAACGCTGAACATTTTAACGGTAGTCGGTTTTGGACTGTGTGTCGCGGTCGGTTTGGCCATGGCCTGATCCTAACCGTCAGGCCAGCTTATTCGCAACATGCGGGTTTTGAAATGGAGCTGATGGGACTCGAACCCACTACCTCTGCATTGCGAACGCAGCGCTCTCCCAGATGAGCTACAGCCCCGAACGCTTCAGAATACCATGGATCGTTAACCATGCGGAGCAGGGGAATACCAATCCCGACGACATCCGCCGAAGAGCCGAGCCTTTGCTGCCTTTCCGTTATCTCAGTGGAGGAGTCGCTTCACGCACCATCGCACCGTTGTTCTCACTGGATATCAACAGGCTAAATTTGGTCACGGAATCTAACCCGGCCGTGCTCAGTGAAGCATAATCAAACCGTCCGCGAAGGTCGGTGTAACCATCCTTATAGAACTTTACACTACCGTCCTGCATTTGCGCATACACTTTGACGTAAACGCTTGCTAAAGGTTTTCGCGTTTTGGACTGCAATACCTGAACGTGACCATAATTCCGAATGATCTGCACCGCCAGGGCATGGGAATAATAAGCCTTCGTCTGAGTTTGTCCGGCGCCAACAACTTCCACCAACACATTTCGACTGGCAAGTAGTTCGGGAAGTTTAAAACGGTGGTCATTGCTGCCACCAGGCAGCTTTACCGTTTCCCGGTGGTTCGGCTTAATAAAACTAAATCCGCCCGAAAAATCCTGGACAAAAGGGTTGCGGCTGAACAGTAATTCAATATCGATTTCATAATAGTTTACGGTCACCTCAGCCAAATTCTGATAATCAATCTTAACTTCGCCGCTCTCAACTTTGAAATCGAACCCTGGTTCCGTGGCCGCCAGCTTTCCCTGCGTTTGTTCACGATTGTCCGGGTCATTAACTTCGGCCAGGTCACCATTGATTTCGTCCACCTGCTCTACCACCTGCGCAAACAAACGATTCCACCGGTCCACCGGGTATTCCTCATATCCTTTGGCGATGAGACGCGCCTGTTTCGAATCACCCTGCGACATGGCAAGATAACTGGCAAAATAATCGTATTGCAAACGCGTCGCCAACGATTCCACTTCGATCTGTTTGAATCGTTCCAGTGATTCGGCAATCCGATCCTGCAAAAGCAGATAGTAGACGACCGCCATCTTATCTTCGTTCGTTAAAGCGCGTTTATAACTCAACACACTCAATAAACGATGGTATTGCGCATGGAATCGATCATTGAGAATTTGACGTCTCGGACCTAACTGATGGGCTCGGGCATTGACCAAAGGCCGGTATTCCATATGCTCATATGTTTTTCGAATCACCGGATCAATGGTCAGGATGGGACTGACAAGATAACTTCCCACATGATTAACCACAGCATCCGCATGTTTCAGATAGTGGTTTATTTCTGTTGGCTCATTGTGCATGATCGAGTAGGACCACAAGGTATGTTCATATTGATGCCGTGATTTCAGCAGCGCCGTCGTTTGCAAAAACATTTCTTTGTCCTTCATTCGGAAAGCGATTTTTCCTAAATTCAGTTGGTGGACATTATGGGTTCGCAGAAATTCCAGCGTTTCGTCATCACTGCCATATTGCGAAATATACGCCCATGACGTTTTATCGATTTGCGAAAGGGTATTGACTACGTTAAAAAGGGCCGGCTCGCCGGTTGCCAACAGCACTTCTTCACTGGAAACATGGACTGGAAACTGAGGATATTTTCCCGCCGCGGGAAAATAGAAATAAAACTCCAGCGTCTGAGTACGGTATCCTTCCAGTTCCATATAGACACTTCGCGTCTGGCGACCCGACAAAACCGGCAGTGCTCCCATCGGAATTTCGACCAGCACATCCAGTTTGCGTTTGGAGGAAGTCGGATTGGTTACTACAACCTCACATCCGTACACCGTATGGATCAGAAACTCTTCCGTAACGAACTTGTCCAGTTTTTCATTCCCGGCCTGAATAAATCGGTCGCCATGTCGGAAGAAATTCTGGCTGACCAGTACCGACGTCCCTTTTTTCCCATCCTTAGTGGCGTTGATTTCCTCATGAAACATAATCGTTGGCCCCGGATAAACAAGTTTCATTGACGCACCATCAAGTGTCAATTCGGGTTCCGCGCTCTTAAACGGCAAATCGGTCACGGCTAATGCAAGCATCATTTCGGTGAAGTTCCCATTTGCCTTGGCAATATTCCGCGATCGGAATGCGCCGTTGGCCTGTCGTGCCCAATCATTCCAGAACGCATTCACCGTAACGAGCGCCGCGTTCTGATCCTTAATGGGAAGTTTGTAATAGTTGTTCTCCACCCATTCTCGCGTTGGTTCCTGTTCACGATAGAGCGTGCGGATTTCAGCTCGCAATCGTTCCGATTCACTGTAAAAATAATTCTCATTCTTATCCACCGTCGCACCGTCACCGTCCTCCTTGAGATACCGGCCATTGGCAGACTTCGCCGCTTTCTTCCTCTCGAGCTGGCTGTTCTGCCGGAGATCAGCACCTAGCTGCCGATCCGCAGCCCGGGAAGATTTTCCCAGAACCTCGCCGGCGGGGGCTGCGCCGGGACGTCCAAATCCACCGCCACCGCCCATTCCGCCCACTAACCCCGGTGCTTCAGCCTTGTCCATTGCTCGGTTCGAATTCGCTTCCAGGAGACTTTTTTCAACGTCCACCATACCCAGCGCGATGTCATTCGCGCTTAGCCCGCCCCGATTTAACGCGGTTTCAAACAATTGGTTGAAGTAAGTCACGTCCGGAACAACCAGATTAAACATGTCCGTTACATGCCGTCCGGAAGCAGCTTTCTCTTGGGCTAATTTTCGCCCCAACATGATGCGCTCCACCACGTTTAATTGCGAATACTCCCACGGCGCTAAATATCCCTGAAGATCACGATCCAACAACCAATCATCCATAAAGGTCTTGTGCTGCTTATTTGTCAAATAGGGCGAAACCACGGTTTTGAAAAATGCCGGATCCTTGTTGTAGAGAAAGAAATTGAGCTCATGACATGCATACTTGGAATACAGTTCGGCCTTTTTCTCCTTCTTCAGTTCAGGCCAATCCAGCACAAAACGGAACTCCTTGAAATTGCCATCTTCATTGAGGGTCGATAACAACTGGTGAACGGAAGCTAGACTGTCATAGGCTTTGAACCGACTGGCAGTCACGTCGCGGATAACGAAGGGCTTGTCTCCCTCAACCAGACTTATTTGTTTCTGCTGAACGAAATGGTTATCTGCCGCCAAACCCTTTGCAAGTCGCAAATCCAACGTCATGCGTGGTTGCTCCTTTAAAGATGCACTGCGGTAGACCGTCTGAACCGGATCCACCGCGATCACCTGCAAGTGTTGATGTCCCTCTAGATCTTCGATCGCTATCTCAACCGTGCCCTGTTCATTCGGCACCAAATTCGACAACAACACAGAACCCACGGGAAGAAAATTCAGACTCGAAAAATCCCCGGTGGATACATTGCCCCCTTTTTGACCCTCGGCCCGTTTCGCCATGGCGTCCTGTGCCTCCGCCATTTCCTCAAACTCCTCACCGCCCGCCGCTTCCTGTTTATTCGTTTCGGTCGTTCGGATAGGCCATGGATTCAATAACAACTCGGGGCGGGACAACAAATTGCCGGGAAATTTCTGCGCATATCGCCGATCGATGATATACCGATATTCATCACCAATATCCCGTCCTTCGACATATAAAGTAAGCGGCTTGTTGGTTCGCAATGCATACGGTTCGGCATCAGTTACGACTCCCAAATAGTCGATCGCGGCAAACGCGGGGTAGTATCGAGTGGCAATCACATGGACGCGGCCAAACTGATTCCATCCCCGCAGTTGAACCTGCACCTGCTCGGCATTTTGATTGATGGAGATAATCTGCAGCGGATCACTTCCCTTTGATTCCAAATGTCGATGCGTGCCTAACAGATATCCTTCGGTGGTCTTTTCCGCATCCGTCACCAGAATACGTATTTTCCGCGACACATCACGCAAAAGCAGATCATAGTCTCCCACGGGAAGCCCTTTAATGGAAATCATGCCATTGGATATCTTCAATGCATCAAAATAATCCTTGGTGAAACTGTTTCCACCAACGGCGAACAAGGACAGTTCCTCACGGGTTGGCTCCGTATTTTTTCCCATGTAAGGAATTTCAATTTCCGCGCCCACAGCAACATGTCGTGCCTGGTAATATGAAAACCGGTCACGTTCCAGTTTCCATCGATGCTGAACACCCGCCGTGTCGGTTACTTGTAAGTAATCGATTTTTTCCAACGCGCCCAACATGATCCGACCCTGATCATTGGACTTTAACGTCGTGCTAACCACATTAACGAAATCCTGATGCTTCAACAGAACCTGCACCGTTCGATTGGTGCGAATTTCGCCGGTTCGCCCCATCAGATCGATAACGTACTGATTTTCAACCTTACCTAAAAACGCATCCGCTGTCTTTTCGGTGGCTTCAATCCCGTTGATGCTAAAGGATTCGCTAACGGACAGATCGACTGTTTTTCCCGTACTCAAATTATCTACCTTAGTTGACAGCGTAAATGTGATCGTCTTTAGCCGCTGCGGGACGCGAAACAGATGCACACTCTCCTCATCATCGTGCAACTTGAAATCATCAACACGGCTGGTTGACTGGACACCGTCCAAATCCATCGACGTGATCGTCAATCGAACATCCTTCAGGACGGACGTTCCCACCGGAGGGCAATTAACCTGCAGTCCGGCACGTACGATTACCGGGGCAAGCTTCCGCTGCAGCATGGATTCACGGTCAACATAGATTCCCGCCGTCATCCGATACTGTTCGGCTTCATGCTGAAATTGATGCAACGTTGAAATGCTGCCATCACTGATAACAAAGGGAGCCAGTTTGGGATTGGTACTAAACGGAACGACGATCTCGCCATCCTCACTACTAGCATACTCAACACCACCGATCCAAAGGGAACTGTTTTTGACGAGCTGTTTTTCCGCGTCAACCACTTTAAATAGATGTCCCGCTGTCGTGGTACGGACCAGGAAATCGAGGCGGCCTTTGTGAATCAGTGCCCGACTGCTGATGCCGTTACCAATAAAGTCCACTACATAGACCCCCGGATCTTTCAATTCGGGAAAATCAAATTTCCTTCGAATTCGGCGTAGTGGGGAATCACTGTATTGAAAGGATCTCTCATAATTTGCAACCAATCCATCAAGATTAATCGATGTACTAACCGGTTGCATTTGAGTGCGATAAAAGTTCTGTGCGTTCAGCTCATAGACTTTAACAATCAATTTTTCAACATTCTTGACATCCATCTCCAGACTGACTTCACCATCCGGACCATAGGTCGTTTCGCTGGTATAGGTGAAGTCCAGATCAATTCGTTCCCGTAATGCCTGGTATTTTGCGGCGGATAACAGCGGGGACCATTGATTGGGGTCGCCGACACCGTTTGTGATCTTAGTTTCGGCAAAGACTTCCTTTAGATAATTGTTTTGCAGATAGGGTTCGTAGGCCTTGAAATCGGCGGCGTCCGTAAAAAAGTGACTTAGATACGAGCGGATCAGCGGTTCGTCCGATCCGATGATCGGTAGCAACGTCGTGGCGGAATAATCCGCGTTAAAATTGACGAGATATCGATTGCGATTGTCCTGCTTCAGGTATTCCGGATTGACATAAAATACATTCCTCGGTAATTGCAGATACTGCATGAATCGCTGAGCATCATAAATTCCCTGCGAACGATCCAATACAAGACGACGATACAGCACGTGGGCTTTAAGAGAATTGTGTACGGGTGCCAGTTTGCCGACAAAACTCCATAAGCGATCGAGGTAGGCCGTCTGCTGAGCCGGATCCCGCGCCCATTGCAAATCATTACTGGGATGTAATTTAGAGAGATAGATGCCGACAAAACCACTCTGCGTTAATAAGGCGGGATTCAATGCAAGGCATTCGTCCAATTGCACACGCAACATCTGCTTGTGGATAGGATACGATCCAAAACCGGAATAACCCCCGACCTTCATATCTGCCACGACGAGTTTCGCCAGATCCGGATAATCCGGACGCGTTAACCGCTGCAGCAAATGCCGACGCCGGGTTGAATTCAAGTCGGCTGGTTTCAGTAATATTAATGCACGATCTTCCAGACCCTGCAGATTGGTATGACGCGCAAAGGCCTGTCCCAACAATCTGGCATGCTGTATCAATCCCTGATCTAACTGCGATGAGTACTGATTTGCCTTATTGAGCGCATCTCGCTGATGGTCAAAACGTAGTCCCAGTTCATTGCGCAGATAAGTAAGCGATGCATCAGGATCGGCTTCATACGTTAATAATGCCTGCCGGTATTTGATCTGTCGCACAAGGGCCGTGGTCTTGTATTTCGCAATCCAGGGTTTAAGCAAATTCTCAACGCCGCCAAAGTCACCTTCGTTTTGCAAATGCAGACAGTGATAAAAATAATACGCCTCTGTCCCGGGTACAAGCTGCGTCAGGGCAGCTTCGCGGTCGGGCCCGATAGAGAATTGTTCCAAATACCCTATCTCTTCGGCGCCCCCAGGAGCGATCATTAAGAACACCAAAGACACCACGCACACTGCTGACCATTGCCATCGATTCATCGATAATTTCCTCCAATAGTGCATATCAAGCTCTTCCTCTCCTCTGTACCACTCTATACTAACCAACCCGCTGCGCTCTAATAGGGACATTCACCCATAATGGATGCAATCTATCCAAAAAACGCGGTTGGTAATGTCCAGTCCATTCGCTACTTAGACGTACCGAACCTAGCCGTTGTTTCATCTAATTTCAGACAATTTGCCTATTTACCCGTGTTATCCTCCGGATAATATGGCGGTGTCTGAGGGAATCTGGCATTTTTCAACTCGGCAGGAGCTATCCGCTGATTCCGGCCATGGCAGACTACGCCATCCTACAGATGATGCATTCACTCAACCCTGATCAATTCTTAATCTCGGGTAATTTCGTATACCATTGCTGATAGTCATTACGGGAACGCAGTAGCATGAGACTTTCTTCGGTTATTAGCCGGTCGCGGTTCTGTTGATTGCCAAAGTACCCCGTCTGTTCAGCTCGTTGAAGCAGCAACATCACCTGTTGTAGATATTGTTCGGCAGTGCGAATCTGCTGTTCATCATCCAATTGGTCGTCCTCGCTTGCCGCCTCAGCTCCCGTCGCCACTACCAGCGCCATACCAAAAACAACAAAACCCTGGATGTTCTTGTTATCAGCAATTGTTTTACATCGCACAACGGCCATAGCATAGTCTCCTGCCTTTAGTTTTGATTCAGCCGCTTGTAACTCAAACACATTCTTGTAGCTGGTAGTTTCCAGTTTAGCTGCCGCGTCCCAGTCCCCAACGGCGTCACCATATCTTGCCGCCGCATCATAGGACTGTGCCCGGCCCCAATGGGCGTTTCGCAAATACCTACCCGCCAAGCGCCGCTCGATGCTGTTATCTGTCTCTGGCAAACCGCCCAGCATTTCAATCGCCGAATCGTAGAATTTGATTGCCTCTTCCAGATCTCCCCGCGTGCGTTTAATATTGCTCAGATTAATCATGGATCCCGCCAAACCAGCCCGATTACTGTAATTAAACGGAAACGTATCCTCATATTTTTTTCGCACACCGATTGCCTTAAGATAGGCTTGCTCGGCCTCATCCGACCTGTCATTGACTCGGTACAAGACTCCCAGTGAATTATAACTCTGGCTTAACGCCGCCATATAACCGGGGACCGCGGGAAAACTCTCGACTAATCGGGAGCGTATCGCGATCGCCTGCTGGTGACTTTCAATCGCTTCCGGGATCCTCTTTAGCAAAACGTATGCTTCCGCGCGATAATGTAACGCTCGCGCCAGCGAGTGCGGGTGATCGGGGATCTGAGGGAACCGATTCATGAGGTCCGTGCGTATTTCAATCGCGGCGCTAAAACTGTCGATCGATTCGTCCGTAGCGCCCTTACCGCTCAGGGCAAGCCCCATATTGTATCGGTGGTTTCCCAACGCCGAATGATAGATTGCCATGTCGGGATATTTAGAAATTAACTCAGCATTGATTTTGATGGCTTGCTGATAGTTTTCAATCGCATGATCAAACTGACGTAAAGCCTTATAAAGATTCCCCTGGTTACCAAGGGATATCCCCAGCTGGTGATAATGCTTGGGGACGTCAGGATGCTCGCCAACCAGTCTCGTCTGGATCGCAATGGACTTTTCAAAAACCTCCACCGCATCCTGGCTTTGCCCGGAATTTTTCATGCCCGTTGCCAGAGCACTATACGAACCGGCCAGCGAAGCAGCATACTTCACGGCTTTCGGGTTCTCTTGATGATTATGCTCATGCTGCTCTACACCTCTTTTGTACATGACGATCGCCTGATCCTTCTCACCCAATTTCCCCAGGACCGATCCTAAAGTGGTGTAATTCAACCCCAGAGAATTCCGATATTCAAGCACCTGGGGAAGTTTCTCGATCAACATGGTGTGGATCGCGATGGCCTTATCAAGATTGACTCGCGCCGCCTCATAATCAGAAAATGACCTTAATTCTGCAGCCAGGTTGTTATAGGCTTTTCCCAGGGATGCAATGGGTCCATAGAGCTCGGGGTTCTTATCCGCAACCGGTTCCAGTGTCGAGATTGCACTACGGTACATTTCCCGAACTTCGTCATGCCGACCCAGGTCCCGCAGCACGAGTGCAAGATTGATATGGCTTCGTGCCAGCGACCACACATAATCTAAATGATCCGGATCCGCTTCGAGTAGCTGTTCGAAAATCCTGATACTTGCACGGCTCTCGCTAACCGAATCCTCAAGGTCGCCCAGCGAATGCAGAATGGATGCCAACCTCCAGTGCGCATCCGCGGCTTTTTCCAGAACCAGGCGATCATCACTCTTCTCTTTCGTTAGCTGCGTATAGTACTCTTTCGCCTTCTCCAGTAACTGACGTCTCAGTGGTTCGAGGTGCGGTTCATTCAAAAGGGTTGACTGACTGACTTCGGTGAAGAAATCGTCCACCGTTGTCTGGGCTACCTGAAAACTCTTTTCGGCAAAATTGCGCTGTCGGTCGGCTTCTGCTGCACTCTGAACGGCCTCCTGCTGCGCCGCCTTCGCCTGTTCTAAATTCTCACTCGCCTGCTTAAATGCGATCAAGGCCTGTGACGCCTGCGCTAGCGATTCATTCCCGGAAATTCTCGCGCTTTCCGCTTCCCGTTTCGCCTCAACGGCAAAGTATGTGGAAATACTGAGCCCCGCCATCACGGTTACACAAACCGCAGCTGTAAGAGATGCAACTACCGGTCGCCGTTTACTCCATCGTCGCAGTTTTCCCAAATCCCCTACCGGGCGTGATTTAATCGGCCGATGTTCCAACCACGCCTTCAGGTCATCGGCGAGCATCTGACAACTTTGAAATCTCTTTCGGGGATCTTTCTCCATGCATTTTAAGGTGATGGTCGCCAGATCTTTAGGAATGGAGCTGTTGAGTTTCCGGGGATTGGGGACTTCGTCATGAATGACCTGATGCAATAGCATCCTTACGGTCCCGCGAAATGGTAATTCACCGGTCAATAATTCGAAAAGGACCACACCCAGCGAATAAACATCGGCCCGTCGGTCGACGTCATGGACATCTCCCCGCGCCTGTTCCGGTGGCATATAGGCTGGCGTACCAAGCAATTTGCCTTCCACCGTTATGGCTGTCTCGGCATTATCCCGTTTCGCCAGTCCAAAATCCAGAATTTGTGGCTCTCCTTGCCGATCGATCATCACGTTCGAAGGTTTCAGGTCACGATGCACAACCCCTTGTTCGTGTGCGTGTTGTAAGGCATTCGCAATTTTCAGGCATATTCCAACCGCCTGCCGAGGCAGCAGGCGATTCATCTTCGACATATCTGAAAGCGTCAATCCTTCGATAAAATCACTGACAATGTAGACGTCATCATCACTTTTACCTACTTCGTACACGGCCACAATATTCGGATGGTTTAGTTTGGCAACGGATCTCGCTTCGCGAAGCATTTGTTGGCGAAATGTACTGGAGACCATTCCAGCGCGTGGAATCTTGACTGCCACAATTCGATTCAGTTTAGTATCACGCGCCTCCCAAACACTGCCGCTGGCGCCACGTCCCACTTCGTTAAGAAGATCAAAATGACCTAACGATTTATACTCGGAATGAACCGTATCCCGGGTATCTCCCACTTCCGAAACGAGATTGATCTGTGCACCACAATGTTCACAAACAATCGCGTCCCGTTCAGTCAGAGTTTCCCCTTGCATAGTTTCCTGGCAGTCTGGACAACGAATTTGCATAGGAGCCTGAGCTTTGAAGATGACGTAACGTGCATTGTGCCATAGGGTGTCAAACCATCAGTATAGCAACTGATGGTAAAAGCAGAACAGCGACCGCTTTTTTTAGTACTCAAGAATCAACTCTACAAAACCGCTAAACAGGCGGTCCGTGCGGCCATCAAGTCGTTCGTACAGGTCTTTAAATCCACGTCCCGGAACGAGTCCTGAAACGCCCCCGATCAAAACAACATTATCATTTAACAGCGGGCGGTGTTCCACTCCCACACTTAAATCCGCTCCCACGTAGTCATCCATGTCGCCCTGAAAGGTGTAGGTTTCCAGAACACCCATCTGTTCGAACCATAGAAAATTCACATTGCTTATTATTTTCGTCCTTGGCGTAATGTCTGCATCCACACCAACGTTGAGTAAATGCAGACCCGGATTCACAAAATTCGTCTGGCCCTGCGTTTTACTGGACCGTAGGTTCGGGACCAGACTCTCACGATTTACCAGATTCACACCGAACAAACCAATCGCCTGTCGCTGCCAATAACTAAATTCTCCACCGGCGAAATTCGGGTTATCAAAAATGGCATCAAAACCACCCGCCCGGCCATCGTTGATATCCCTGTCTCCGGACGCATAGAAATACGAAGTTCGAAAACGCATCCAATCACGGTCAACCGATAACTCCACGGCCGCCATCCAGGCGTTGATTTCAACTGGTTTTCCGGCCAGCGGATTCAAGTTGTCCTCACCCCTCACCATATAGATCGCATGGCTAACATTGATGCGGTTAATGTGACCATTCCCGGCAATTCCGTAATAGTACGAATCCACCGCGTGCGGTGCAAATACGCCAACCGGATCGGGACGCACCAAAAAATTATTGCTGTCAAAGCGGGTCGACGCCTTGTCATGGTTGTAATGGAAACTCAATTGCGCCGTATAGCCCGGCCAAATGAAATCCTGACGGTAATAATTCATGATGAACGTGTTTTGGTGACGGTCGTCAAAAGTATTCAGCTCGCTGTTGGTATCCTTTTCCGTCTGGTCAAACCAGATAATGTTGAACTGATCCTGATTGGAATGCCGAGTGCCGAAGAGTCGAACCGCCCGATTTGTGTCAGAGAAAATAAAGCCGCGGAAATCACTCGTGAAAAACTGGGAACCCAGGCGGGCAGAGGTAAAGTCATAATTCACGCTGGTGTCCTGCAGTTTCTGTTCATAGAACCATTCTTCCACCGCAAATTCGTCCCGGTAACGCGTGGTTCCACGCCGCACATCAGGGCTCACAATGGCTAACTCGTCCACGTCCAGATAATTCAGGTTGTATACCAACGTCGTCGTGAATCGCCAGTCCTCCGGTTTAAATGCTGTATTTCCATGAAACAAATCAACGGTCATCAGCATGTTGTGGTTGTAAAAGAACTGATCCGGGTCACCAAAAAATTCTGCGCTGTCCGGATTCAACGTGCTCTCAAACGGCGTCGTCGGGGTTGGAACATCCCGCATTTCCATAAACTGCGTGCTGTTGAATGTTAAATTCAAAAAAGTATGTTGCCCGACAATCGGATAGTCGCCCTTAAGTACGTTCTGGTGATAGGGATCGAACATGCCGCCATTGACATAAGGGTAATCGTCCACCAGGATTTCATTTCCATTTGTACCCTTGAGAATCTGATTCATCAGGAGGGGGTGTTTTTCCAACAGCGCATTACGATCCCACTCAGGAAAACCAATCCGCCACCGATCTTCAACCGGTGCAAAATGGACCCCCTTGCCATATTCACGGGGAACGATTCCCGACGGCCCGCTAAAGCCCGGCGGTAGTTCAAGTTCCCACAAACCATCTTCGCGAGGAGTCCGTTCATCAGATCCGGATTCCAAGTCATCACGAGCTTTGTCAGGCCGATCCCGTAACACCTTTGGGAACGTCCGGCTATCTGCGGTCGAATCAACGCTGCCGGGCTGTGACAGCGTTAAAACCGATCGCGAAACAGCACCTCCCACCGGCGGAGCCGCCGGGAGCGGAGCGTCACTAACGCGGTACTCGACCGGGTCACCCGCAACCGTTAGCCGATTACTGATCGCCAGCAGCAACCCAAAAGCCAGGGCGGTAAACAGACCGCCTGACAGTAGTTTCGAGTCGCGAATCATGGCAAAACGTCGTTCCAAGGGAAACTTCAATCGTGTTAAGACGTACCGGTTATGTAATCAGGGAAAACTGTATCGGTTTTATCGGATAAATTAAATAAACGCTTGAAAATGATCGACTATTAATGATAAAGAAGCCCGCTAAAATGCAATTGGCGATCAAAGGGGCTTCGTCCAAGCATTGATTGGCTAAAAGTCATGCGAAATTCAGGTGCTGCGCGCCGGTCGAAAACCCGAGCACTCCGATTTGAATCACTGGAACAGCGACAACTACTGTCCGGGGTCAATCTGTATCACAATGCGGTCGAGCCGCG
>JAYZPA010000169.1:0-5633 GCA_036150515.1 Planctomycetota bacterium | reverse complement strand
ATCAAATTGCTGTACCGCAGCAATCCCTTCCGGAGCCGCAATCAAACAGCCCAACTTTATCGTGGTAACTCCCCACGTACGTAATGCATCAATGGCCGCTGTCGCTGAACCACCCGTCGCCAGCATCGGATCTAAAATAAGTGCGGTTTCCACGGGCGTTGATTCAGCCAATTTATTGTAATAGGAAACCGGCAATGCCGTTTCCTCATCACGGTACATGCCTAAATGAAAAACCTTAGAAAATGGAAGAAGACTGACATGGGATTCCACCAGCGCCAATCCTGCTCGTAAAATGGGAACCAGCCCCACGCTCTGCATTATCTCAAAGCCGGCCGTTCTTTCCAGCGGAGTTTCTACTTCAAATTCTTTTCCTGCGAGAGATCGAGTGGTTTCGCAGGCTAAAACATCCGAAAGCCTTGATAGCGCGGATTTAAACTGCGAGGTCGTACTATTTCTATCCCGAGCTATGCTTAAATTGTGCCTGACAACGGCATGTCTAATTTCTACTACGCTTCCCATCGGTATCCCATACCCTCCCCCAAGATTCACACCATCCGCAAATATTACTAATTTAACGATGAAACAAAATTTTGCACTTGCCTCACCAGTCACAAAAGCTACCATCACAATAGTGAGGATTTGCCGCCTTAATCGCCTCGCCAAAAAATCTCTCGGCTTTCCTTAAAATTAAACGGTCTCAGATTTTTCCCCACGAACACCATGTTAACCTATTCCGCTTTACGCATACGAGTCCTGTTTCTTTTGTTTTGCGTGGTTTCCACGTCTCTGTCTGCCACCCCTCCAGAACTGCTGCATCAACATGCCGATGTACGGGTCGCCAATGGACACGAGATCTGGTACGTCAGCACTCGCGATTTGTCCCAATACAATAATTTGCAACAGGAATTACCAAAAATTGAATATCAGCAACTCGTGTCCGGCGCTTGGCTGCAACGTACGCATGCTGACTTTGATTCACAACGCGAAATGGACACCTGCTTCGTCGTTCATGGAAGCCCGGCCGAGGTACCGCTCGTGCTGGAAGTAACACTCGACGTATATCAGCATATTCAGACAGTGATTCCCAAAGGCCGACCTTTTCGATTTGTAATCTGGTCGTGGCCGGCCGAGCGGCAATTAAACGGCATAAAAAAGGAATTTCAGGATCAGTCACTACGGGCACAACCACAGGGGTTTTATTTGGCAGATGTCTTAGACCGATGTCGACAGCATAACCCGACCCTCGTTGTTGGATACAGCATGGGCGCACGAGTTACGGCTTGCGCCCTGCATTTACTTGGCGGGGGCACTAATCCCTATGCACCACCGCTTAAAACCCGAACGAATAATAAAGTATCCTACCTCACCGTAGCAGGGGCAATTGATCGGGACTGGCTCGAACCTGGAAAGTACTACGGTAGTGCCTTATCCGTCGTTTCTCGTTTTCTCAATGTACACAATACAGCCGATCCGCTGTTGAAACGATACAAGAAAATATACCCTCGCAAACAATCCACGACCGGTGCAATCGGGTTTAGTGGCTTAGCGAACGAAGGGGCTCTCGATGCTTTTCAAATTCCGACCAACGAAATGAATGTTACCAAAGTGGCTGGGAAAACACACGACATACGTTATATAACCCGTGACCTCGACCTGCTTAAGAATATCTGGCAACGCAGCTTTTCCACGCCAGCTAATCCTCGCTAAGCATCCCTAACGCGCGGCTACTTTTCAGCAGCTTTGAATGCTTCCTCCGCCAATGTCTGCTGTTGAGCCGAAACCTTCGGGTTAGGGGCCCCCTCTCCGGGCACCTTTCCTAAGATCCATTTCACCCCCGCCAACAGGGATTGTTGATAGGTTGGATTGGTCCAGACGTCCTCCCGGTGACCGAGACTCATATGAAGCACCTTCCCTTGGCCATATTCCTTGCACCAACAAATAGGTACGTGCAGGGGGCGTTTTAGGGAGGTTTTCGCCATATTCAGGCTCATTAAAACACGTACTTTTTCCGGCTGCCAGTTCTTAAACTGATAGATTTCATCCTGTATGGTAAACTCCTTTCCCCATACCTTAACGACCGGATGGTCCGGTTCGTGATTGGTAATTGTAACAGTGGAACCCGCACCCCAGGGATGCCCATTAAACGTTCCCCCAATCATATCCCAGTACGGTTCGTAATTTTTAAACGTATCGGCAGCCGAATGCGTCCCGATAAACCCGTGCCCTTTCTGCTTCAGCCAGACATTAAAAAAATAATCGAGCGTCGGTTCCTCAATGGGGAGTTTCCCGGTCGTATAGAACATCACAACATCATATTCCTTGAGCCTCTCGATCGTGAAATCCTTTTGAACGTTTTGTGTGCAGTCCACCCGGAACTCATTGGAGGATATTCCAAGTTCCGTCATTACGCGTTCACTGACCGACAGCGGCTTATCTGCTCGCCTTACGCTGGAATGCACAAACCCCGCACTCTGCGTTACAAAAAGAATCCGTGCCGGTTTTTTTTCCGCGCGGATCTGGCCGATCCCCACAAAAACCAAGACACCGAACAGTGCGACCGACAATACCCATCCCTCAATCCTGCTGCGATTTATCATATCAAAACACTTCCTTTCATAATCGTTAGGTTCCCTGCCTGTCCGAGTTTGACAGGCCATGCGTTCTTTATTCATTAGCCCTTATGACCTTTAGTAGTACGGGCAGGCTGCAGTGATTACCATCGATACGTGCCTCGGCAAAAAAGAGCCTTTGCTGCGGCGGAACCCAGGGTTCCGCGGTCAAGAATATTCGCCGCTGATGCTGACCTTCCGGAATCAGGACACCGCTTAATCCAATGTCATTAACAATCACGCCATGCGGCAAATTGAGCACTTCAAAGGTGATCCGCGCCTGTTGCCCCATGCGTTGCACGCTCAGTCGACATTCAGCTGTCTTTCCGGCCACAATCGTCATTTCCGCCACCTCTGCCATTGGAAGTGGTGCTTCCGGCTCCGGCACAGGGCGTTCGGCATAGCGAGTAACGCGCAGCTCCGAATGAGGATCCGCGCTCAGCGACGCAATCAGTTTAGGCTTATCTGCTAATTTAATTTTCCCCAACCACCCACCGTCGATCACCACGTCTTTGCCTACGATATGGGTCGTGGCTGTAATTTTTCCCCAGTCCCGGTCCTCGGGGGGTGGGGCATCTGCATGGGCATGCAACACGCCCCATGCCTTGTTAAGGCCACTCTGAATAACCAACGGCGAACTCACGGTGAAACCCGCAGGAATATCATCGATTTCAACGGTAACGGCACCCATGAACTGATCCTTGCGTTGGACTTCAACAACAAATGACTTTCCGTTTCCCGGTGATATGACGGGATTTTTACCCGTAACTGACAGGGACACATCCGGGCTGGGACGTCGGATCACCAGTTCGTACTGAAAGCTACCACCACTGGCCCCCTTTACGTCGGAAACCCGAACCACATACTGGCCTTTTTCGGGTGCCTGAAAATGCAGCGTTGAATCCGTACCTCGCTTACCATCGGACGCATCGTCGTTTTCAAAATACAACGGAAATACGGGTAACCCATTCTGTGGAAATTGTGTCCCGCTCTTATAAGGCACCACTATATAGGCCGGCTGGCCGTTAGGATGCGAACGCGGCGTCGTATCGAACAAACCGAGTCGAGGACCAACTTCCGGATAAAACAACGAATCGGAATCGGGGCCCCGACGCTGGCGATAGTGTTTAAGGACTTCCCCGTTCACATACAACAATTCATTGAGGTAGGTTTCTTCATAATTAGAAAACCGGAACCCGTGCTGAGCCGAGGCGACATTGCGAAATTCAATTTCGCTGTTTCGAATAGCTCGCAACAGCAGTCGCTCAACTGACTGGCCCTGCAAATTCAATATTTCAACCTTAGAATCCAACGGGTTCATCTCACCCGGAGTATGGACCTCGATCACCCATTGGTCACCCTGTTTACATTGAAACCGAAATAAATCCTGATCCGATGCCGCACCTTCCGCTGGCACAAGGATTCCTTTCGCACGCCCCGGAACTTGCATCACCGTTGAAGACGCGGCAACGTCGTTGGGTTCGTTCTCTGTTACCAGCGGAAGGTCCCCTGTTTCAACCACTTCACCGTAATCCAATGCCTGCATGACCTCCGGGACCCTGGCACCCCGCAGATTTTCGGAAACCATCGATTTAGTTTGAGCTATTTCAGTAACCACCCCGTCCATCTGCCCCACGAACAAACCACGTTTCGGACTATTGGCCATCGCCGTAACCCAACCACCTTCCAGCATAAATTCCGAATCGGCGTCCCAATTTACCGTAGACCAACTCCTGACCCGATTTTGAGAGGCGCTGTACAAGATACTTCCGTCTTCAGAATATTCCAGATCCACGATGGCATTATCATGAGCATAGACGGTTGTGATGAGCGGGTTTTTAACTGATCGGTCCACAGATTCCAATGACCATATTCGAATACGATGATCCACACCCGCGGCGGCAAGAGAACGGCCGTTGGGGTGGACCGACAGAGCATATAACTCCTGCTGAGACTCCTTCAGCGTATTAAACCGCTCACCGGTGGCGACATCCCAAATCTTGACCGTACGATCCGCGCTGGCCGACGCTAGTCGTTTCCCGTTCTGAAAGAATACGAGGTCATACACAGCACCGTTATGTCCCTGAATTGCACGAATCCGTTCACCTGTTTTTGCATCCCAAATAACGATCACCCGATCGTACCCGGCTGAAGCGATGAGTTTCCCATCCGGACTCATGGCAACCGCATAAACGCTGTCTCGATGCCCACGCATCTTTTTGACCAGCGTCCCATCCAGCATGTTCCAAACATACAACTCGCCATACAACCCCGGTTCGCCCCCACCCCCGATCAGGAACTGTTGATTTTTGCTGAAACAAAGGTCGTTAACGGCACCGGTCGCACCCGCTAAAACCAGATTCCCGTCAGCGGAATTAGGAAAACGGATATCGACTCGTTTCTGCCTGCCAATGGCCAGCATTTTGCCATCCGGGGAGGGTTGTAACGAGAATATCCGAGGTTGTTTTTTATGATCAACGGAAATTTCAGGGGCGACCAACATCAGCGGCCGGACAGTGCCACGGGGACCCGCAGCGCCCTGATTGATCCAATTTTTAAGAATTCCTCGTTCTTCCATTGTCAGCCGTTTATTTCCCTGCGGAGGCATGCTTGGCTTTGCGGCGCCGCTGGTTAATCGATAGAGGCGACTCAGGTCAGCACGCCCCGTGGTAATCACGCCACCTGTTTTGGCACCCTGCATCAGTCCGGCATACGTTTCCAGGTTCAAGTTGCCCTCCGCGTCATCTGCATTGTGGCAGGTAACGCAGTATTTCGTGAACAACGGCTGAATGTCCTCGTTATAATCCACCGCCGTATGATCGACGCCATTCGCGATTGCGCATGCCAATATCAGTACGGTAGACAAAGGGAATTTAAACACGGGACGGGGTTTCGCTCCTAATGATTAAAAAGAAATTCGCGTGAGGTCATCAAAGACCAATATAGATCTTCCACAGCTAAACGGCGATCTTCCGTAGCGGAGGATTCATTGAGGATTTGTGTGAGCCGGGTCACTTCCTCAGA
>JAYZPA010000168.1:0-8133 GCA_036150515.1 Planctomycetota bacterium | reverse complement strand
ACCTCTGGGCGAAAATGCCTGCGCAACGTTTCATCCAATGGCACTGTTCTTCTGGCTGTTTTTCGGCGCACTGCCCGGCTTAATCGTTATGATTATCCCGGGACAAGATATGCCGACTCTCGGTATGATGTTTTCTTCCATCGGATGTGTCCTCGGAGCCCTCTGGTACCTCGTTAAAATGAAACGACGTATCGTCGATTCCCTTGTCGTCAATATGGTGGACGTCGGTGAAGAAACCGGTGAGCTCGATACGATGCTCTTCAAAGTCGCCGACCAATACGACGAAGAAGTGCGTACGACCACCGATGGCCTGATGGCACTTATCGAACCCCTGATGATCATGTTCCTTGGAGGTGCTGTCGGTTTTATCGTGATCTCACTGTTTATTCCACTAATCTCGTTAATGGAAAAACTGTCCGGATCCTAATCAAGAAAAAGTACTTATCCCGAGCTATTTTCATAGCACTTTGACCAATTTTGTAAGAAATTTAATCCGAAACCACTAATAATTGAAGCAGGATATAAAGACCCCACTGTAGGGCCTGTTCGTGGAGTGTTAGACATGATGAATTTAAACCCGACTACCTCGCATTCAAAACGCCGGGGGATGACGCTTGTCGAAATTCTGGTAGTGATTACTATCATTGCAATGCTCGCGGGTATGTTGATCCCGGTCATTGGTGCCGTACGTCGTCGGGGCGAAGTAACGGCGACCGTGCTGGAAATTCAAAACCTGAAAGCTGCACTAGAGACCTATAAACAAAAAGTCGGTGACTACCCGCCCGATGGGTCCAACTCCGTGGTTTTCCAAAGACATGTCCGAATCGCATTTCCTCGTATTGCACCTCAGGAAATGAATAATCTGCTTTCTCTGATTATCGAGCCCCATGAGCCTGAAATAACCTATCTCGATCCGGCGGAGTCCTTGGTCTTTTTCCTCGGCGGATTCAGCGATGATCCTCGATTCCCTTTTACCGGCAAAGGAGGGCCTCTGGCCAATAACCGGAATCCGGGGATCTTTGATTTTGATCCCCAGCGACTGGGAACGAACGACGATAACGATCCTTTTCCGGTCTATTACCCCAGGGGTTCAGAGATTCCTTTTGTCTATTTCGATTCCCGCACCTACATGCCCCGAGCAATTTATACGTACAACGGTGCGGGAGTCCCTGCAGCAGCGTACCCGTTAGAACATAATCATGGCGCTTCCCCTGTCAAAGGGGTTGCCCGACCCTATCGCTCCGATCAACCTCGACAGGCAACCGCAGATGACGGGTATGGATACAAATGGGTCAATCCAAACACGTTCCAGATTATTGCAGCTGGAGTGACAGATGATTACGGCCTCGACCTCGATCCTGTGCCCCTGGACGGTATCCCCACCAACAAAACGCCCTACAAACATTATCCTAGTGGCGCAAATTACAGCGATGGTGACAACTCCAATATTACCAGCTTCAGTCAGGGGACGCTGGAGGATGATATTCCATAAAATCCTTCACCGCAGTGATGATGCAAGATCCATCAGAAGGGGCAAAATGGAATTCAGGTAACAAATAGCTAACTGATTTATGAGAGTACCATCCGGACAATCCGCTGACTGCAATTCGCTTCAACTAAAGCGCCCGCGCCATGCTGGATTTACATTGATTGAACTGCTGGTTGCCATCGCCATTATCTCGTTGTTATCCGCAGCGCTGTTGATCGCATTGACAGAACTGCAGGCCCAGTCGAAATTGCGCCGGTGTCAGCAGCAGATCAAGAAAATTGATCAGCTGATCATACAACGCTGGGATGAAATACTGCACAAACCGTTACCCATTCAGTTATCCCCGTTAGGTGCGACTCCCACGGGACAGGAAATTCAGGCACGTAAGCTTCAAGTTCTGATTGCACGTCGCGAACTGCTGCGGTTGGAAATGCCGGAACGCATCACGGACATTTCCGATAACCCTGTAGTATTTCCGGGTGGATATGTCATGCCTTTGCCGGCTACTACAAGTACATTCCGCAGAAAAGCCGTGTTTAATGCCAGCCAGGGAAATGTCTGGACAGAACAATATCAGGGTGCCGAATGTTTGTATCTGATCCTGTCCGTCATGCAGGATCAGGATTCCAGTGCACTGGATTTCTTCTTCCCCGGTGAAATCGGCGACATAGATAATGATGGCATGCCTGAAATTCTGGACGGCTTTAACCAGCCCATCGGTTTTCTTCGCTGGGCACCCGGAATTTCTTCGCGGGTCGGACTGGACTACCGTTGGGGAACTGCCGGCACTGATGAAGATCAAAACCAATCCATGGACGACGGTTCGGAAGCAGGACACGGTGATGATTACCGTTCGTTTTCTGATATCCAGAAAGTAAGTGCCGCAGAGTCACCCGATGCGACTGATATGGGTGCTGCCGATTACCGATTGTACGATAATAATGCCAGCAACGATCCTTACAATCTTTTTCCATTGATCATGTCTGCCGGACGCGATGGTACATTTGGAACGTATGGATTTGGTGCGAATCCGGGTGTGTCTGGTTTTAGTTATAAATCAACCGTCGATTCCACCGGCATGCCACCGTCCGCTCTGGAAAAAGCGACCGGTTCCACCAATGCGTTTCCCTATGATCCATATATAAGTCATGCGGATTCGAATTCCGATGGTTTCCCTTATACCTATGGGGCTTTCGTTCACGATGGGATGATCGATAATATCTCCAATCATCAGATTGAGGTGAACCCATGATTAAGCCAATACAAACGGATAAGGATGCGGGCCGCCTGGCGACACACTATCGGTTCAAGGGAATGACGATGATCGAGTTACTGGTGGTGATCACGGTCATCATGCTGCTGGCGGCCGTTATGATTCCCACCGTTCGTTATCAATACCGCAATCGTGCACTGCGTGAAGCAGATCGTCAACTAAACGCTTTCATTGGCAGTGCACAATCACGTGCTCAACAACTGGGCCGACCCGTCGGTATTTGGATTGATCGATTTCGCAACGAAACCATTGTGCCGATTCAAGGGGCACGCACGGAACTAAATCAAATCGCCTGGCCTACCGATGCCAACTATGCGGTTGCTGTTTATATAGCCGAAATACCAATGCCCTACTCCGGCGACCTCCGCGATTCCCGTGTTGTCCTGTCCAATACAGGCACAAATTGGCAATTGAATTTTCCCTTGACATCGGTGTTACAAAACCCGAACAACCCACTGATTCGTAGAGGAGACCGTTTCCAAATTCAACTGGACCGTCGTGGTCCCTACTTTGAAGCTCAGCGTCTGACTACGGACGTTAGTTCCAGTCCACAATACATTTTAATCGAAAATTCGGTTGGAAACGGGACACGGATCCCGCTTGCCGCAAGGACTGCTTCCGGGGTCGCTTTTCAGATTCAACGTCGCCCTACCAAATCGTTGGTACCTCCACTGAGGTTGCCTGCCGGAGCCGTCATCGATCTAAGTGTCTCGGGAATGGGGTCCGGCGGCAATGAATTCCTGACCTCCAGTGCGATGGGAAATCAACCGGTCATTATTATGTTTCAACCCGACGGCAGTATTGACCGGGTCCTGTACAACGGCGTTGCGGACCATCCCATCGGTTGGGTTCATTTACTCGTCGGCCGACAAAATCAGGTTTTTCCCGGTACGCAATTTATTGAAGAATCCACCGAAATCGGAAACGTGATGGATACAGAAAACCGGTGGGTTTCCATCAACCATCGTACCGGAGCGGTTACCAGTGAACAGGTAGACAGTATCGCCCGACAAACATCCAGTTCCGACAGTGTCGCCCTAAAGCTAACGGCTGCCCGAATGCTTGTCCGTAGCGGGACAGGAACCGGAGGAAACTAATGAAAAACAAACGAATCCATCGATCCTCCGGTGTCACGATCATCGAAGTCCTGTTTTCCATCGGCATCGTCATCACCGGACTGCTTGGCGTGGCCGGCCTCATTATGGTTGCCGGGACACAAATGACTCAGGGGCTGGAAGCCGATGCCATGAGCAACGCAGGACTCAATGCAATCGCTGAATTTGATACCCGAAATATGCGGCGTCCCGATAACATGTTGTGGTACAACTCCAACACCAATACATTTACATCCGTCCTGTCAAACACTTTATTCGGCCCCGGAGACGACGGCATGTGGGGAACCGCAGGTCATGATGATGATTTCAACGGCATCCAGGACGATATCTCTGAGGCAGGATATTCGGGTTCGGATGATATACCAAGCCCTTCACTTTGTATTGATCCCTATTTTATTGCAAAACAGGTTGTCGACAAAAATACCAGAATTTATGAGTCCAATACCTTCCCAGGCATTCAGATTCCGGCAGGAAACCCCAATCAAATTATGACCATGCGACGGGTCACCCTGAAAAACCCCGCCTTTGCCACACAAATCCTGTCACTGCTGCAAAGCCGTGAGATTTTTATCGCCAAAGATGATCTCGCGTTTAATACTCCGGCTTCCGGGACCGAGTTGCCTCAGCAACAATGGATTACAGAGGGTTTGGGTGGACCTGCAGTCAAACGATTGAATCAGGCTGAAACCAGTTGGTTAGCTACATTGACACCCAATCGTAACCGTATGAATGTCGCAGCAGCACGGTTGGAAAAAACCGATCACTATCTTCTTTCCATCGTGATCTTTGATCGTCGCTTTGTTGATTTTATCGATCCTAATTCCGGCCCCTTGAAAGATCGCCTCTTAAATATTGCGTTTCTAAATCGTGGATTTGGCGGTGGAGAAGTCCGATTGTCCCATAGCGATCCAGCCGCTTTGGATCTGCGGCATGGCGATTGGGTCATGTTGTCCGCGAATTCACAAATTGGGCCATTTCACCGCTGGTACCGGATTACATATATCGAAGAGGAAACAGAAACCACAACAGACACGCTGGGAAATGTCACCGGCCATTACCGAAATGCAACTTTACAAGGGCCGGACTGGAGTCGTCCGGAATGGCACCCCGTTGTCTCCGGTGGGACACCACAATATCCAACTCATGTGACCTACATTCCACGCGTGATTGGAGTCTTTGAAAAGACGATTCGTTTGGAATCGACGTCACTATATTAGAACAACCAGAACGACCGACCTAACCAACAACACAAACTTTTCGCAGGGGCGCGAAAAAAGTGGCGACTTATCGCCACAACCTGAGGACGATTGAATATGGCTAACTACATCAGGCGAAGGCAACAACGGGGCGTAATCCTGCTGGCGATCATCAGCCTCTTAACGATGTTCATGCTGATCGGGATCACCTATGTGGTCGTATCCGGCCATTTCAAACGCGCTGCGATTACGAATTCACAAGCGCGACAACTGGGCGTACCCCCTCAAAAACACCTTGACGGTGCTATGTACCAACTGCTGCGGGATACCGACCTTGCTGGTTCCGCTGCCCGCGGACACGGATTGTTGCAGGACAAGTATGGCCATTTTACGCTCCATGCCCGTGTGGTACGGGCCACGATGCTTGCAGACATACAGATTCTGGAGATTCATGTCCATCTGGCCGATCTGCCATTACCCATTACCGGCGGTGCTGCCCCACCCAATTTAGCCGCGATGCCCCTGTTAAATCTGGGTGCACTCAATGGACGAGTCATCACATTCCGCAACGGGAGGGCTCAAAATGTCAGTGGCCGAATTCTGAAATCGGCACCACGCCCCTACGATACAGCGGCAAACTATACACTGCGCCTTTTGGTTCCAAAAGCGATCAACGAATTTTTTAACAACGACGCCACCATGTTTCACAACAATCATGTCCTGATCAATGGCCGTGATTTCAGTGGGACGGGATTTGGTCTGGAAATACGGCCCGCCCGGCCCCGCTACGGTCAACTGACTGCCAATGCGCTCCTGCCCAATCGTGCAGCGGATACAATCGGTCAATTCAACGGTTTTCGTCAGGGAGGGGCAAACGAAGGTTACGATGTGCCGGATTATCAGAACATGGCGCTCGCCGGCCAGCTAAGTAACCCAGCAACCCGACAACTGCAATATGTAATTCCCTCATTTCATCGCCCGGCATTGATCAACTACTGGATCCGAAACCGTTCTGTATTAGCCACCATGCCATGGCGTCAAAAACTGGGACATATTCTGATGCGACCGATGCCATGGGATCACCCCAATTTTACCGGCGGTAATTCGAATATGACATTGCCGTCCATCCTGGCAGACGGATACCCCGGAACCGCCGGTATGGATGACGATGGAAACGGCATCATTGATTTCACCGATACCAATGGTGATGGCATTATGCAGGCCGATGAAATGGACATTGAAGAAATTTTCTTTCCCGGTAGCAACGATAATCTGGCAGCCATCATTCCCGGCGGTGGTAACTTCCCCTGGGATGTCGACAATGATGGCGACGGAATTCGTGATAGCGTCTGGATCGATATGGGGTTCCCTATCCAGACCGATTCCAGTGGCCGACAGTATAAACCCCTGTTTGCTCTGCTGTGTATGGATATGGACGGGCGCCTGAATCTGAATGCCCATGGAAACCAAATGCACTATCTGGCAAATGCTACCAATCCAACTGTACCTCTGGCGGGCGGTGGAAACTCACTCGGTTTCCCAAGAGGTATGGGCTATGGACCGGCAGAGATCAACCTCAACGTTTTGTTTGGAACGCCTGTTGAATACCAACAGTTGCTCATGGGGATCGCCGGGCAAACCCCAGGCCGTTACCAATGGGACCGTTCACCCGGTAAATCTGGAATTGACAATTTCTCCTATTACATATTCGGCCATTTTCCTCGCAATTTTGTAGACTTTCGTTATACCTCATTTCAATCGATGCCGGATATCCATGGTGAGCTCGCCTATGGAATTAATCGTAGCGGCAATCTCGTGTATGAAGTTTCCACCGTCCCGGCTACCAGTGATTTAGCCAAATATCCCACGGCAGGTGGTCGTCGTCATACCATCGTCGATAATCCATACGAAACCAATCTGGTCATCCCGAATTCCACGGATCAACTGTTTACTGCCCATGAAATGGAAGCCCTGTTAAGATCTCAGGATCCGGACAATCCACGATCCATGACAACGGGAGCCGATGGTCGCTGGGGGGTCGCAGGTACCGACGATGACGGAAACGGGATCGTCGATGACATCTCGGAAGCAGGTACCCTGATTTCCGATGATGTCATCAATCGGGACGGATCTTCGCGACTTTATCGACTAACGAATACTTTTAACGGGAATTCGAATAGTGCTTCGGCCAACCGCCGCAGTGTCACCACCGCCAGTTTTGACCCGCCCGTACCTGCGGTGCAAATCCGCGATCGATTGCGTTCCGGACAAACCCGGTACAACATGGGTAGCCATGCTTCCCAACTACTGCGGGCACGGATGTTACAGGATGGTGATGTTCGGATGATGGTGGGCGCCTACGCGCGCCCCGAACT
Organism: Planctomycetota bacterium; assembly: GCA_036150515.1. Lineage (GTDB taxonomy): Bacteria > Planctomycetota > Planctomycetia > Pirellulales > Pirellulaceae > UBA721. The sequence goes on along the minus strand of JAYZPA010000168.1, from coordinate 685 downwards.
TCAGGAAATTGCATTAAACAACCTGATGTCCTGGACAAGAGGAGCCGACGGGCAGTGGGGAGAAGCGGGTACTGACGATGACGGAAACGGGACCGTGGATGATATCTTCGATGCCGGCTGGTCGGGAAGCGACGATGTCCGTTCACCACTGTTGGCGATCAAGATTTTTGACGGGCTGCGTATGGACGTCAACCGACCCTTCGGAAATGGCATCGATGACAACGGAGACGGTGTGGTTGATAATCCATTTGAATCCTATTCACGTGAACGGCTCTGGCAGGATGTCTTCGTTGATGCCAATCCAGTCTGGTTTGATCATGACAATGACGGGCGTTCCACTGTTGCAGATCCCAATGCTTATCTGGCACGGCACCATTACGCCCGTAACCTCTATGTTTTGATGCTATTAATGAACGATCGTCCGTTGATCGACTTCAACCGTAACGGACGAGGTGACGAGGATTTCAGTGGCGACAACAATGCAGATGAAAAGGAATTTAATCTGGCACAGTGGGCTGCCAATGCCGTGGATTTCCGTGATGCTGACTCGATCATGACCCCCTTTGAATTTGACCTGAACCCGTTTAACGGCTGGGATGTGGATGGCGATCTCAATACGGTCGAGGCAACGGCCGAACGGGGATTGGTATGGGGAAGTGAACGACCGGAATTACTCATCACCGAG
>JAYZPA010000167.1:0-18531 GCA_036150515.1 Planctomycetota bacterium | reverse complement strand
CCCGCCGCGTCCTTGAAGGTCACCTTGATTTCTTCAAAATTCAAGGAAGATTGGTTGGTCGGCTGCGATTCTCCTTGAACATAGTAGTCACCATCAGGAAGATCTGTAGTCGGGGTAAACGAGTCGCTCGGGTCAACGGTTTCTTGCCCGGTCATCAGAACGACGTTTCCCCCCCAAATCGCATCCACATTGGCATGGTGGCTAAAAAAGACCGGATCATTGGAGCTGCGAGCACTGCCCAGCGTGCCACCAACAGAAACGACCTGTACGTTTTTAAGCTCATAAGCGTAAGACGTGATTCGTCCCGAGTCCGTGTAGGACTTGCTACTGTCCTCTGAATTATCCGTGGTATTCCAGAGAATGTGGCCACCCGGTGCACGAAATGCACCATTGTTGTGCAGGCCCCGGGAGAAGTAACCTTGCCGATCGTTCATTACCTTTTCTACTGCAACCTCCGCCGCCGGCTCCGGCCAATGTTCCGAACCTATTTGATCCGGGCGACTGAGTTCAGCAAACTCCGTCATCACGGTCATCAGTTTACGGTCTTCCAAAGATTCCATCCCTAGTTTTCGGTTGGTTGTTTGTTTCGTTGCCATTTTTCATCTTCCCCTGTTAATTGAATATTTAATTTGTCTTTTTATATTTCAGAACAGATGTCCTTCGTTGGAAGGTAGTAAACGCAACAAGCGTGCCATTGATTGGGTCGCCGGAAAATTAAAAGTGATTTAGTTTCCCAAAATCGTATAAAACAGGCGTAAAACAAGTGTCCAACATCGTGTGATTTTTTTAAGAACAGCGTAGATCCTGCCACAACAGATTCGTAGTGATGGAGTTTGTTCAATTTTGAAACATGCATTTTCAGACAACTGTTGAAGTATCAAACGGTCCTGCAAAGGTTGAAAAACGCGCGGATATCAGCAATCAGCCCAGGTTTAGAGATTTTATTTCAATACCCCATCACCTTTTCATCCTTTTTTATCGAAAAAAGGCGTCTAAGGGGTTACGGGTAAAAGTATATTGTGATGAAACTGGACAGGGGATTGCGAACGCATCCAACGTGACCTCCTGGAGCCCCATTCGACCAACTGACCAAATCACCACACGAAGTACTTGGTTACGCAATACCACGCATCTAGCAGGATACGTTTGAGACGGTCCGCTAGTTTCCAATCGAGGATGTAATCGGATACGCTAACGACTTGCAACACAACAACAGGATCACCTGAAAGGCTGTCATGATCAAAACACTGGTATTTTTCATCCCCCTCATCATCCAGGGCATGGTTCTTGCAGGCGAACCTCTCGATACGCTGCGTTCCGACCTTCGCGTGAGCCTGGGGACCATCTCCCAGACGAAGTCCGGTTTCCTCACCGTCGTCGGTCCCAAGGAACGTGCTGTCCGCACCTCGGGTAATCATTCCAAGGCACTCCTCCAGTTCCGCTACCGGGGTCCGTCAGAAAAAACGGCTCCTCTGGACTCGGGTGCCGTGATCCAGCAGATCGGTCTCAAGATGCGCGCGATGAATACCTGCAACCTGCTCTACATCATGTGGCGTATTAAGCCCACCGAAGAGATCTACATCGCCATCAAACGGAACCCTGGAAAAATAACGTACGAAGACTGTCACGCGAACGGTTACACTGTGCTGGATCGGGTTCCCCTAAAGCCTCTTGGCATTACAGCCACCACTCAAAAGACACATCGACTGGGGGCATCCGTGACGGAGACCGCCGGTCGATATGCCGGGGAAGTAACCATTGACGGACGTCGGGTTTGGACAGGAAACATCGATGCGAAACTCATCTCTCAGATCAACGGCCCCGCAGGCATCCGTTCGGACAACGGCAGCTTTATCTTCAAACTGTTTGTTACGGATGCCGAACCCGGCAGCAAGTAGCCTCTGGTAATCCGTGACCGCACCGCAGCAGGTCACGGAAAATGAGAGCGGTAAAACCAATCGTGGATATTAGACGGCCAGCAGCGTGAATCAAAAATCGACATCGGCTATATTGGCTATGCGGCGGTAGTTTTGGACTTTAATCAGAATGACAGATCCACGAAATCTATAAAGGAACTATTTTGGCAATGAGATGTCATCGCAATAATTTTATAAGTCGTAATAACCCGCGATTTATCCATCCTCGATTCCATCAGCTATGTTGTCTTGGATTTGTTTTGATGTTCTCAACATCCGCACAGGCTCAGCAGGTGTTTGACATGCGCGCCATGAGCGATCCGAAAACGCTGGAAATTGAAGTTGTGCAGCCCTGGCGAATCGTCAACGGGCCCGTCGTAACCCGCCAGAAACTTGTGACGATCAACGTTGGTGAAATCTGGACGGGCCAGGATTATCGGGTACCCGTTCGAATGGTGGTTCCGGCCAATCGGAAAGCTCATGGCTTTCATCTTACAGGTGGAAATTCCCCTGCTGGCCTTCAACGCGACGTCAATGCAAGAGGAACGAATTTAGAATTACTTAGGGGTGGCGTGGGATTAGTAATGACGGTCGTACAGGAACCTGGATCCTACGGAAAAGCCGAATTGGCAGGTGCTGCCGAAGCAAGATTTGTCAGGACGTTAAATCCTCACTACAAAATCCAGTATTGGGCCTGGCCGGCAACGCTGATGCGAGCGGTTACGACGGCCTATGCAGAGTCGGAATACTTTGACGAAGGAAAAGTCGCCGTGACGGGTGCGTCCAAAAATGGAGCCTCACCCTCGATGGCAATTATACACGACGATCGCATGACGGCGCTGCACGCTGCGGTATCCCCCATCTGGGATTCGCCGCTCCGGCTCTGTGATCCGAAGGCCAGGCAACAGCACCTTGCAGCGGGAGGTCAGCAACGAGGTTTCTCGGGTGGACATTTTGGTCCCAACTTTAACCAACGGGCACTTAACGCTGGACAAACCTGGAACGATTTACAAGGCTTTGTCGAGGACATTTCGGATCAAGTATTTATTTCAAGAAACTTAGAGGATCTTCGCCGTCGGGGAGTTGAAATGTTGTTTCACCCCGGAACCCATGACATGGTCGCCTACGATATGGCCTGGGGGGGAGCGAATCATCCTTCCATTCCTATTTACCTGGGAGCGAACAGTGGTCACGGAAAAAAGGGGCATCCAAACATCGAACGTGATCAACAAAACAAGGCTGCTTTGCTATTGCGACATTTTTTTCCTGAGAAATTCACCGAAACACTGCTGTCCCCACCCACGATCGAAACCAGGGTTGAAAACAATGTCCTGCAAGTCACGGTTCGATTTCCTCCCAATGCCGGCGAAGAAACCGGGAGAATCTGGTGGATTAACGATCGGGGACCCGACGGAAGTCCGCGATACCTCAAGGAACTCATCCCCGATAATAACTCAAAAGAAATGACACGCGATGAGAAGAGGGGCATATGGACCACAGAGATCAACATCGGTTCCACGGCATCAACCATCGATCTCTTCAGTAATCACCGGAAGACACTGAAATATCGAGAGCAAATCTACCCCACCTATATATCCAGCCCTTACACGCGCGTTGTGCTCAGTGACTCCAAGTGACCTCGCCACCGAAAACGGATTACCAAATCCCGAGTGATGCCAGAGCAGGCGGAAAAGCGGATTTTCATACGAGAACAGAAAGGCACCTACCCGCCTGCGGCGAGTGTCCATTTGTACGCCTATTTTTTACTCCTGCGTGTAAATCCGAGGACCATTAACACAAGCCCCGACAAAAAAATGCCGGAAATCAGGCCGCCGGCAACACCGGCGAGTGCCCCCATCCCGGTCCCCGAAGTGATATATCCGCCACCTCCACCGATGAATACAAATACAACCACCACAATCGCTTGAAACACATTATCCTTCACCCGCAATGATGGGATCATGCCCACAGTCTCTGCTACCGCCTGATACGTTTCAAACGATTCAATACTTGTTTCGTCTTCGTCGGCGACATCCGAGGTATTTTCTTCGTTCATCACGATTCCTTTTGAAGATTCGTTATTAAGGATTGGAATTCTCCATTCTAACGCGCTGTACCCCCGCTGGGCATTTAGTTTATTTCATTTGATTGAAAAACAAGGTGTTTCAGGTCATGATAAGGTTACCTGATGGTGAGTTATGCATCGTGAACATAATCGCTGACCCTGCGTGAAAAGAAAGCAACTGTGACCATGGAACGAAAACACTGCTGCAGTTTGCCAGCTCGCTGGTACACGGTTCTGGCAGTTATCCTAATGGCATCCGTCGCCGCCGTCGCCGATGAGGCGGCAGATGATTTTTTTGACCAACAGGTCGCCCCCCTGCTGGTGCGACGGTGCATCCAGTGCCACAACGGATTTGATCTTAAAGGTAAGCTCGACTTGTCCACGCGTGAAGGTGCTTTTAAGGGCGGGGAGAGCGGGCCCTCCATTCACGGCGACCGACCGACCGACAGCCTGCTGTGGAAACGCGTTTCCGAAAAAGAAATGCCGCCTGAAAAAGAACTGACGCGTGAGGAGTTACAGATCCTCAGCAAGTGGTTCCAGCAAGGTGCCACGTGGGGAACCAATCCTATCAATATTTTTCGTTTTACCACGGACAATCGTGCGGGCTATGACTGGTGGGCACTGCAGCCACTGGCAGAGGTAAAACCGCCGAAAGTGAAAAACCAGCAGCGAATTCGCAATCCAATCGATCAGTTCGTGCTGTCACGCTTAGAAGCCCAGGGACTGGGGTTTACTCCGGACGCTCACCCGCGAGAGCTCATCCGTCGCGTCTATTTTGATTTCCTGGGTTTACCCCCTTCACCGGAGGAAGTTGCCCGCTTTGTCGCGGATCCTTCAGAAGCCGCCTACCAGCAGTTGTTGACACGGGTGCTGGCCTCACCTCACTACGGGGAACGCTGGGGTCGACATTGGCTGGACATCGCCCGTTACGGAGAAAGCGATGGCTTTGAGCGCAATATGCCGCGCAAGGATCTCTGGCCTTTCCGTGACTGGGTGATCGAGGCGTTCAACAGCGATATGCGGTATGACCAGTTTACCGGTATGCAGTTAGCCGGGGATGTGATCAGTAACGGATCGCCCGAAGGACTTGCGGCTAGCGGTTTCCTGGTCGCTGCAGTTCACAACACGGTCGTGGGCGGCAGCGTCGAGATGAAACGACAGTCCCGCGCGGATGAAATCGAGGAACTGGTAGGCACCATTAGCCAAACTTTTCTGGGACTGACCGTCAATTGCGCACGCTGTCATAATCACAAGTTCGATCCGATTGCCCAACAGGAGTATTATCAGCTTGCCGCTGCGGTGGCCGGCTTCAGCCACGGCACGCGTGACGTAGAGAGGCCGGAGATTAAGGCAGAAATCGACAAAATCCGCGTGCCGTTGGAAACCGTAAATCAACAATTGAACGCGTTGCGTTCCCGCGTGCGGGCAGAAATCATCCGGCAGCGTGAAGCGGGCGGCGTTGCTGCCCCCCAACCACCTCAGCCCATTGCTCGCTGGGAATTCGAAGACGACATGAAAGACAGCGTGGGAACCATGCACGGGTCAGCCATAGGAGACCCGCGGCTGGAACGTGGAGGCCTGGTGGTGGATTCCGACGACTATGTGATAACAGCGCCGCTGAAGCAAAAGTTAACGGAAAAAACTCTCGCGGCCTGGGTCCAACTCGACAATCTGGACCAACGTGGAGGTGCCGCAATCAGCATCCAGACGCCCAACGGGGTGGTGTTCGACGCAATCGTTTACGGGGAGCGGGAGCCCACCCAGTGGATGGCAGGTAGCAATGGTTTTGTGCGCACCCAGTCGTTCCAGGGAACCGCAGAAAAAGATGCCCTTGAACAACCGGTTCATTTTGCCATTGTATACACCCAGGACGGGACGATTACCGGTTATCGAAACGGACAACCTTATGGCAAGCCTTACAAAAGTGCCGGATTGCAATCCTATGATGAGTCGGCCGTTGTGACCTTCGGGCTCAGGCATTTGCCTGCCGGCGGCAACCGGCATCTGAGCGGCCGCATCATGCAGGCCCAGCTTTACGATTTTGCACTCTCGCCTGCAGCCGTTGCTGCTTCGGCCGGAGACAGTAAGAATTACGTTTCCGAGAAGGAGTTCGTAAAGCGGATGAATGCCGCAGACAAAGCCAGTTACCAGACGCTACTGGCTCAGGAAACAAAATTAAGTGAAACTCTCGCTGAATTACAAGGCCAGGGAAAATACCGGATCTATACCAATATTGCACGCAAACCCGATGTCACCTACTTTCTGGATCGCGGTGACGTCATGAAACAGGGAGAAGTGGTAGCACCCGGGGTCGTCAGGGCAATGCCCGGTCTGGACTTCCGGATGAAACTGCCGGCCGATGCCCCGGATAGTGAACGCCGCCTGAAACTGGTGGAGTGGATCACCCATCCGGATAATCCGCTGTTTAAACGCGTGATCATGAATCGCCTCTGGCATTACCATTTTGGGACCGGTATCGTTAACACGCCGAGCGATCTGGGATTTAACGGGGGTCGACCCAGTCATCCACAGTTGCTCGACTGGCTGTCTCAACAACTGGTGAAGCAGAACTATCAATTAAAAGCGATGCATCGCCTGATTGCCTCATCCACGACCTATCGCCAGGCGGCCACCCTCAATGCAGATGCGGCGGCGGTGGACGCGGAAAACCGGCTGCTGTGGAGGAAGTCCCCGCAACGACTTGATGCCGAGTCGGTCCGGGATGCGATGCTACTGACAGCAGACGTGTTGAATCCAAAGCGTGGTGGCCCCGCATTTGAGGATGTCAAGATTGTCCCCAACGATGGTACCACTTATTACGAACCGTTCGATCAGGACGACCCGGCCCTCAATCGACGCACCGTTTACAGATTCTCGCCACGCGGTGGACGGGCGGCCCTGCTGGATGTGTTTGATTGTCCCGATCCGTCAACAGCGACTCCACGCCGGTCTGTAACAACGACACCCCTACAGGCACTGAGCCTGCTTAACAATGCCTTCGTACTGCGCATGGCAGATCATTGTGCGAACCGAATAACGCGGGACGTCGGTGATCAGGTGCCGGAGAAACAGATCCAGCGGAGTTTCGAATTGACGTTATGTCGTCAACCGACACCCGAGGAACAACAGGCAGCTCTGGATCTGGTAAAACAACACGGGCTCCCGGCTCTGGTTCGAGCACTGTTTAACACCAACGAATTTTTAATCGTTCAATAGGATAGCCACCGATGGGAATCAACATGAACCGCCGTCAATGGATGGAGTGGAGCACTCATGGGCTGGCCAGTATCGCCCTGATGGAATTGTTGCAACATGACGGCGTGTTGGCCGCGACAGGGATTGCCGACCCCGACCCCAATCATGCACCACGGGTCAAGAGGGCAATCCAGATAAGCCTCGTGGGGGGCTTGAGTCACGTCGATTCCTATGACTACAAACCCGAGTTGACCAAAAAACAGGGCAAGACTCTGGGCTCGGATGAAAAACCGGATATTTTCTTTGGCAAGGTCGGATTGCTGCGGGGGAGTGACTGGGAATTCAGCCAACGGGGACAGAGCGGGCTCTGGATTTCTGAAATGTTTCCCCACATCGCCACGATGGCGGATGAATTGACCTTGATACGCTCGATGGTTTCTGATTCGGCCAACCATACGCCTGCGCTCTTTGCGTCCAACAGTGGATTCCAGGCCAATGGATTTCCTTCCCTCGGTAGCTGGCTGTCCTACGGACTGGGAAGCGAAACCGAAGCCCTGCCGGCTTTTGTCGTCCTGGCCGATGAACGCGGTGGCCCCAACGGTGGTTCCTCGAACTGGACCAGCGGATTCCTGCCAGGTCAAAACCAGGGCGTTGTGTTTACGGGAGGAGATCAGCCGGTCCGAGACCTTTTCCCATCAAAAACCATTGCGCCGCTGGCGGATCAGGACACACGGAAGTTCATTGATTTCCTAAACAATAAACACCTCGATAAAATCGGACAGGATGAGGAACTACTATCCCGGATCCGTAGTTACGAATTGGCAGCACGGCTGCAAACCTCCATACCCGAAGTTAGTCGTTACGCCGATGAACCCGAGGCGATCCGGAAGCTCTACGGGATTGACGAGAAGCAAACCGCTGACATGGGTCGGCGCTGCCTGCTGGGCAGACGTCTCCTGGAGCGGGGCGTTCGGTTCGTACAGGTGTACTCCGGAGGTCCGATCGCGGGCAACCCTCGTTCCAGTTGGGATGCACATGAAAACGTCAAGGACAATCATTCCCAGGAAGCCGAGCGAATTGACAAACCAGTGGCCGCCTTGCTGCAGGATCTGAAACAACGCGGCATGCTCAAGGATACGTTGGTTATTTTCACCACGGAATTTGGTCGCACGCCTTTTGCCCAGTCCGCCGCGAATCAGGTCGGGCCAGGTCGGGACCATAATCGATATGGCTTTACGTGCTGGCTGGCTGGAGGGGGATTACGGTCAGGAATCAGCTACGGAAAAACCGATGACATTGGCTGGAAAGCGGTCGAAAATCCGGTCACCTGGAACGATTTTCATGCTACGATCCTGCACCTGTTCGGTATCGAACATGAACAACTAACCTTTTATCACAACGGAATTCAACGCCGACTGACCAATGTTTCAGGCGACGTGGTGACGGGAATTCTTAGCTGAGTGCCCCGCGGTCACATTTTTAGCGATTCGGCTGCAGTCAAATTCAACACATTGCAATTTTAGATCGGGATAACCGGTTAGGATTCTTAATCATTGCTGTCAGCGGTAATCCTAATTTGGGCTTCGGATCGGTTTCTCCACAGTTTTTGAGAATGGCCTGGCGGTTTGGGTTATGATGGAACGATATCGCAACCACGTCCGCCTTTACTGGGAGTTTCAACGCTGTTCTTTTACCCCCGCAGAAGTCCACTGATCAGTACCTTATCGCTGATTTTAATCGCAACGGGATCCTTGTTCGCTGACGAGCTGGATTTTGTCCATGACGTCATGCCGATTCTCAAAACACACTGTGGTCAATGCCATACCGGTGAGAAAAAAGAGGGGGGCCTGGCCATGAACACGCGGGCTCAACTGCTCGCCGGCGGGGAAAATGGCAAGTCCATCATTTCCGGCGACTCGACCAGGAGCCACTTGCTGGTTCGACTCACCTCCGATGATCCATTCACCCGGATGCCGCCCGAAGGCTCACGCGTTCCGCCCGAAAAGGTCGCCATCCTTAAAAAGTGGATTGACGCAGGCCTGCCCTGGGAACAAGGCATCACTCTGGGAACCGCCGGTTGGGAACCGCCCCTAAAACCACGGATCATTACGTTGCCCCCACCGGTCAACGGTCGCCGGCACCCAATCGACCGACTGTTAGACGCCGGCCTCGCCAAAGAAAAACAACCGACGCCTCCTCCCGTTTCAGACGCCGCGTTTCTTCGCCGTGTTTCACTGGACGCCATTGGACTTCTTCCCTTACCCACAGAATTGCAGGCATTTCTCGAAGACCGATCCGACGACAAACGCGAAACGATGATCGACAAGCTGCTTGCCAATGACGTCGGCTATGCCGACCACTGGTTGACGACATGGAACGACCTGTTACGCAACGACTACACAGGGACGGGATTCATCACCAAGGGGCGTAATCAGATCACAACCTGGCTTTATGAATCCCTGCGTGACAACAAGCCCTATGACCTGTTCGTTCGCGAGCTGATCTCGCCAACCCCGGAATCAGCCGGATTCATCGACGGAATCCAATGGCGGGGCGAAGTGAATTCCAGCCAGACTCGAGAGATCCAGTTCGCCCAAAACGTCTCGCAGGTATTTCTCGGCATCAACATGAAGTGCGCCAGCTGCCACGACAGCTTTATCGACCGCTGGACCCTATCGGAAGCCTACAACCTCGCCGCGATCTATGCTGACCAACCACTGGAGCTCAACCGCTGTGACAAACCAACGGGTAAAATGGCCACGCCCAAATGGATGTTTCCGGAAATCGGCGATATTGACCCCAGGGCCCCCAAAGCGGAACGACTGAAACAATTGGCTGCGTTAATGACGCATCCCGATAACGGTCGCTTTACCCGTACGCTGGTCAATCGCGTCTGGCATCGACTGATGGGCAGGGGCATCGTTCACCCGGTCGATGCGATGCATACTCAACCATGGAACGAAGACTTACTGGACTATCTGGCAGTTCGATTCACGGACGACGGCTACGACCTGCGACAATTCATCCGTTTCGTCATGACCTCACAGGCTTATCAATCCCGCACGGTCATTCTGAAAGCGGAACCCGCTGGTGATTATGTTTACGCCGGCCCCATCGCCAAACGCATGACGGCCGAACAGTTCCTCGATACCATCTGGCAAATCACCGGTACCCATCCGGACAAACCCACGGCTCAGGTGGACCGTTCTGAACGAAAACCGAAATCCGCAAAAGACGCGGAACAGGACACCGCCCCATTCAAACCCGTTCCGGTAGTGGCTAAGTGGATCTGGCATGATGGCAAGGGAAGCATGAAGTCGGAACTGCGCAAAACAATATCACTAAAGACGGTTCCCAAAACTGCCGTGGTGCTGGCAACCTGCGACAATGCCTTCACGATGAAGGTTAACGGCACCGTCGTCGCTTCGTCCAAAGATTGGCAGATACCCGTCCGATTCAACATCGCGTCGCGATTAATTAAGGGCGAAAACAAAATTGAGGTTGCCGGAGAGATGTTCGGCGGAAGTGCAGGCTTTATCTGTCAGCTGGTGCTGCTGGAAAACGGCACCCAACGTGTGGTCACCACCGACAAGAGCTGGGAAGTACGCAAACCGGACGGAGCGTGGCAGGCAGCTCTGGAGGTTCACGCATATGGAAATGGCCCCTGGGGTCGTGTACTGGACGGCAAAGCCGTTACCCCGGATGCCCTGGGCCGGGCCGGTCCCCCGGTTCGCGCCGCATTGATGCAGAACGACTTTCTCATGCGGTCCCTGGGCAGGCCGCATCGTGATCAGGTCGTTACGACACGACCGAGCGAATTAACGACGCTTCAGGCAATTGACCTTGCGAACGATGAAATCCTTACCCAGTACCTTACCGGCGGAGCCGGACACATCGTGGGACAGGGAAAATCGAGCGGCGAGTTAATCGACTGGCTTTATTTATATGCGTTGTCACGTCCGCCAACGGCAGGAGAACGAGCCGTCCTGACGGAGGTTGTCGCCGACGGCAACAATTCCATGGCCATCGAAGATCTGCTGTGGATGGTATTCATGCAACCTGAATTTCAAATTGTGCGATAGGAGTCCATTATGACTATCCGGGAACGACTGGCACGTCGTGAGTTTTTGAAACAACTAAGTTCCGCTTCGGCCGCGGCTCTGGGCTGCGGGGGGGCGCGCGCGATGGCAAATCTGCAGGATTCGACCCCGCCGCCTGCGAAGGCGGATTCCTGCATCTTAATCTGGATGGCCGGAGGTATGGCGGCACCCGATACCTTCGATCCCAAAACCTACTCTCCATTTGAAAAAGGGCTGGACGTCGAAAACATCCTTAGCACGTTCCCTTCGATTGATACGTCCGTCGACAATATTAAAATCACTAAAGGCCTGGAAAACGTAGCCGGGATCATGGATCGTGGCACCTTGATTCGCTCCGCCGTTCAACCGGACCTGGGAAGCATTCTGCATTCACGCCACCAATATCACTGGCACACGGGCTACGTTCCGCCGCTTACCGTCGCGGCACCGCATCTTGGCGCCTGGATGGCCAAGGTACTTGGTCCCAAGAACCCCGTTGTCCCTCCGTTCATCAATATTGGACAACGCCTGGAAGGTGTCGGTGAAAAAGAAGAACTCAAAGCGTTCACCACTGCTGGTTTTTTCGGTTCGGAGTTTGGGCCGATGAACCTGCCTTTCCCTCAGGACGCCGTTCGTTCTGTACAACCTCCCAGGGGAATGGAACCAGGCCGCTTTGGCAACCGCTATCGACATTATCGCAAGCTGATTGATCAAAATCCCCATCGGGAGCTGATGAGTGACTTTCAACAGCAATCCATGCTCCGTTCGATGGATGCCGCTCATCGCCTGTTACAATCGAAAGAGAAACACGCTTTTGATCTGACACGCGAGCCCAAAGAGTCGTTTGAGCGTTATGACACCGGTCGGTTTGGCCGCGGTTGTCTATTGGCACGACGTCTCGTGGAAGAAGGAGCTCGTTTTGTCGAAGTGACGACCGAATACATTCCGTTTGTTCACTGGGACACCCATGAAAACGGGCACTCCACCGTGGCTCGGATAAAACAGGAAATCGATCGGCCCCTAACTCAGTTGATCCTCGATCTGGAAACCCGAGGTCTGCTGGACCGCACGCTGGTGGTCCTTGCCAGTGAATTCAGTCGGGACATGATCATCGAAGGTGTCCCGGGATCGACGGCACGAGATCAATCCCGCGCCGCGAGCAAGACCCTGCAGGAGCCCAAACACTACGGACTCCACCGCCATTTTACCGGCGGCACCAGCGTTGTGATGTTCGGCGGGGGCACCAAGAAGGGGTTCCTCTACGGTAAAACCGCCGACCAGCGTCCACTGCTGGCGGTGGAGAATCCGGTCTCCGTAATGGATCTTCACGCCACCATCTTTACGGCTATGGGAATCAGTCCTCAGACCGCCTTTGAAGTGGAGAAGCGTCCGTTTTACGCCACCCGAGATGGTCGTGGAAAACCGGTTCTCGATATCTTTGCCTAAACCACCTTCGGCGTTTCCGGCTTCAGCAGCATTCTTAAACCGGACTGGCCAATCCGACCAGTGCCAGAAATACAACACTCACCATGCCCGTCAGCATTGCGATGACAGCGTAGTAGAGCGTATGGAGTTCAGGTCGCCTCGCCATTTGTATCCAGCAGCCTAAGCTCAGAAGACCGCTGAAAACCGCCAACGCAAGCAGACGTTCGAGCATCACACTCCAATTCTCCACGTCGGGAATCGGATACGCGGGAATGAAAGGAAAAAGCATGGCCCACGCGAAAAGGACGGTTAGCAGTAACGTGAAAAGGGTTCTTCGCCGTCTCTTCTGATCAGACGTTTTCGTTTTGCGAAACTTGAAATTCGTGGTAACCATTTCCAAAATCACCCAAACCAGACCGGAACCCATGAGATGGGAAATACCAATGCCGTAAGCAATTGCGTAAGCAAATGTAGGGGTACCGGTCGATTCGTTGCCCCCCGCATCCTCCGACGGACCTGAATCGGCTTGACGTTGTTCCGTGGGTTGCCCGTCAACCCACTCAGCCGCCGACATTGGATCAGCCATGAGTTGCGGCGAACCAGCTTCGGCAGAATCATCGAAAGAACTACCCTCGACCATCATGGGAACAAGCCATACCAGCAAAACCGTCAGCCAACACTTCATCACAACACCTCATCAGTTCAAACAACCGGGACGACACGGCCGCGCCGAATTTTTTCAGGAAACCTGAGCCGTGTGCACTATCTCACATTCCGTGCCGGGAAGCAAACCGAGGCGGAGGATGACGGCGATGCCGTTTTCCATATGATATTTTTTTATTTTTCCTGTCCGGTTTCTAACGCCCCCGGCAATCACCTGGTATGGAACGGTAAAAACATATTTTTTTTAACACGAAACGAGGTAAAAGATGAAAACGATAACAACAAAATTAATCCCAACAACGTTGAAACTACTACTGCTAGGCTGTCTGGCAGTCACTTTCAGCAGCAACTCCGCCTTAGGATATGGCCCGAGCGAGCCTTTCGATTCAATTGTAATTGTAAAGCTCCCACCTTTTGATCTTCCAACGGAGAGCGGGGGTATCCGGAAATCCAAGTCGAAAAACGATCGCGGGATCCGTTCGAAAGCCAGCGGACCCATTGACCAAAAGTACGACGACCGGGATCTGCGGTTCCCCCCCGATCGTCCTGAGCGCCCCGTACCATCAACACGGACACGCCCCAATGTTAATGTACGACCCAATGTCGACGAACAAGGTCGTGACAGGGCAATCGGAATTCCAAAAACCGGGGGACACCTCAATAATCCGAGCCTCATACCTCCGCCGGTAGAAATACCTCCGCCGGTAGAAATACGTCCACCTGTAAAACAGCAATCGCATCAACGGAATGTTCGCGGTAAGGATCACCAAACTCAGGGTCCGATACCCCACGATCTTGCTCACGAGCAACAAAACCGGAAACGGACCGGTCTATCGCGGCGTAACGGTGATGGTACCGGGCAATGTACAGGCTGTGGCAACGTCTATCCCTCCTGCAATTGCCCAAAATCGCATTTGCCTCCCCCACCCTATTTTTTGCGACGAAGTGTTCATGAATCGGGCGATGTGGACGGACAAAAGCACCCTGATTTCTGGGAGGTGCCGAAGGATCCGTGGCTCAACGATCCGTGGCTCGACCCCGATCGTCCTGAGCGACCCGTGCCATCCAAACGGACTCGTCCAAATGTTAATGGACGACCCTGTTTGGACTGGCCACGCAGTGGCGGGCGAATCGGTGGACACCTCAATAATCCGAGCCTCATACCTCCGCCGGCAGAACCTTATAAGCGGAAGGTCATCGTTCGTGATTGACAAAACCAGCAACAGCCAAATCCTGCAAGCCAACGTTCTCGCAAGCAGGAAGGGGCCAAGGGGCACTGAAAGGGGCTTCCATCACCGCGGGGCTGCAGCGCAAGCTGTGGCCCCGCTCTATTGCGCCAGGCAATATCAAGCCTGCCCGCAAGTCCCGGGCACAGGCAATTCCATTTTTTCGAATTTTGGTGTCCGGTTTTTTACCACAACAGCAATCAAGGGATAGGTAAAGGTAAATACATGATTTTAAGCAGGAAACGAGGCAAAAGATGAAAGCGACAAATTATAGAACAGGGAAAACCGGGATTTTTGGTAAGGCTCTGATGGCACTATCGATTTCCTGCTTTTTAGTTTTGACGAATTCGGCGGTCGGTAAAAAACCGGGGCGTCCGAAAATCAGCCCGCAAACCAACACCCAGTCGTTACCGGAGTTATCGAACGCATACTCCGCTTCAACCGTACTCACTAGTGAAACGGGTTACTTCCTGCCTGGTATGAGATATAGTCTGGAAAGAACCCTGGCCGGATCCCATTCCGTTTATGTAAAAGAGTTTTTGGATTGGCCGGCGGATATCACACAAGAAGAATTTTTTAGTGAATTAGAATTTCTGGAAGGTCAATTGGTCCTGAAAGTAAGCTTGGTGGATGTACAGCAGGTGTCGGCACAGGGGATTGGTCTGAGCAATCTGTTTTCGGAGTTTTCCAATTCCAATATTGCGCAGAATGTGGCGGATATCGGAGTTCGTCATGAGAAAATTAAAGTCCTGGTTCGTACTGAGTTTCTTGATGCGACCACGGGTCGTGCTTTGAGTACCGGGGAAGGTATTGCCATGGCCCAGGGAAAGTCGATGGCAGCCTATTTAGATAGTTTTAAGGGCACAAATCAAAATACGGTAAATCATACGACAAACTTCAACCGGGAAGTTTACGTGGAATCTGTGCTCAGCCAGGCTTTCGAAAAGGCATTACATAGCTCGTTAAAACAATCGATCACTAAACTAAAAGCCCATCCGTGGGAGTGTCTCGTTGCGGATGTCAGGGAGGACCGTGTTTATTTGAATGTCGGCGACAAATCGCACCTTAAGCCGGGCGATGAACTCGTCGTGCGACGGATGACGGAGATAATCAAAGATCCTAAATCCGGGCGGATCTTAAAGGTTCTCAGTGTCCCGATCGGAAGGATTAAAGTGGTGACGGTGCTGGACGAAATTGTTATTTGCGAAACGGTCACCAATGCTTACGAAATTCAGCCGTTGGACATCCTCAGGCTAGGTAATTGAGGTGCGATTCGTGTTGAAAATGTAAATCCTTCAAATAACGTCCTCCCTTCAGGGTCCCCGCAGGAAGGCATGGGCAGGGAATACGGGCCGGCCCGCGGCCCAGACGACTTCTATTGGTAGTCACCACCGTTTTGGGTTAGACTACCAGAAGTCGGAGTTTTGCACTCGTCATCCTGCTTCCAGGAACAATCGCACCTGAAACGCGGTTCTATCCTCAAAGCAAACGACCGAATTTCCCGGAACCCTTTTCAAGTCGACGGGGGATCCATGTTTCCAATTTGAGGACACCTTGATGAAAAGTCATTCGTATCTGATCCCGCGTCGGACTTTTTTACGCGGTGCCGGGGCATCGCTGGCTCTGCCGCTGCTGGACATCATGTCTCCGGCCATCAGTTACGCCCGACCCGCCGTTACGTCTCCGGTCAGACTATGCGTTCTGTACAAGGGGTGCGGTGTGAATCCCCACGCATGGGACATTGTCGGGGGCACGGAAACCGATTTTGAATTATCCAAAATTCTGCAGCCACTGGCGGACGTTCAGGATGACATTCTCGTTGTCGGCAATCTTGACAACGAAGGCTCGTCAAGCCATCTCGATGCGCCAACCACCTTCATGAGTGGCACCCAGCATAAACGTTCCCACCGCTATTCATTTGACCAGCGGATCGCCGATCAAATCGGAAGCGACACGCCCATCAAATCCATGCAGTTGACGGCAGACAACGTCTGGAAACAACATCCGTGGCTGAACATCCTGTCATACGACAAGACCAACCAACCCATGCGCGGGGTGCATGATCCACAGGCGGTGTTTGACTTGATGTTTAAAGATGACTCCCGAGCCGCTCGCCAGGACGAATTGCTGAGTGTGCTGGACGGGGTTAAAGAAGCGTCTTCGGCTTTGGTCAGAAAGGCCAGTGCCCGCGACCAGCAGGTGCTGGCGCATTATTACGATTCAGTCCGTGACGTGGAAAAAAGCATCCAACGTGCCAGACAAAACAGTCGCGATGCACATGACGACACCAAGGTTGGTAATATCGATCCCTATCTGGAGGTGGGTAACCTGGGCGAACGTATTAAGGCCATGCTTGATTTGCTCACCCTTGCTTTCTGGACCGACTCGACAAGGATTGTTTCCTGCATGCTCGCCAACACCAACAGCCGCGCCCACTACGATTTCATGGGCGTAAATGCAGAATTCCATCATGTCTCACACCACGTCCGCAATCGGAAAGTTCTCCCGTCATACGACAAAATCAATATCTGGCACGCCGGGCAATTGCGTTATTTGATGAACAAGATGAAATCGTTAAAAGACGGTAATGGCACCTTGTTTGACAATTCTCTGATCCTGTGGGGCTCAGGAATCAAACATGGAGACTATCATTCGCTCACGGATCTCCCACTCGTGTTGACCGGAGGAGCGGGCGGTCAATTAGCACTGGGGCGACATGTTCGTTATCCTCAGGCGGAGCCCTACGCTAACCTGCTGTTAACCATCATGGGGATGATGGGAACGGAAACAACGAGCATTGGAAATTCCACTCAAACACTCTCAGGCATCACGGAAAAAGCCAATTTCAGGCCGTCCAACCCGGATGACGGCAGTTGGAAAATGGTCACCAGCGATGATACCACGCTCACGGCAAAAGGGTTGTTGAGAATCAGCATTGAATCGGATAACGAATATTACCAGTTACGCTTCTCCGATAAGAGTGACCTTGAAATCCGTATCCCATACATGAACAACCATAAATTACGCTTTGATCGATGCGTTGGAAAAGTGGTGACCATAACGGGTCAGTATAAAATGGTTGAGGGGAAGAAAACCGTAGTCACGCTTACCAAAGTGGAACTGGAATAGTCGTGATAACACCACAGCGATTTAGCGCCATTACTTTTGTCGCCAGCGTTTGGTTCTTTGGGGTCCCTACGCAGTCTCCTCGTGCACAGGCTGCGGGTTTTTCCGCCTCGGCGCGGGTGCTCAAAGCTCGGTGCATCTCCTGCCATGACAGTGACACCCGCGAAGGCGGAATCGACTTAACGCCATTACTCCAGCAAACCAACGGTTCCTATGGAGAATACACCGGGCTGTGGATCAAAGTAGAAGACAAAGTCGCTCAGGGGGAAATGCCGCCCGCGGATGAGGATCCGCTCAGGCCCGCTGAACAAAGAGCGATCACCCAGTGGTTCCATGAATCTTTTGTTTTACGGGAGGGGATGTCGCATATCGGGCGAACGCCCCTGCGCCGCCTGACGCGTTACGAATTTCAAAACACCCTGGAAGATATCTTAGCCATCCAGCTCCGACTGCCGTATCGCGATGTCATCACCGGCCAACTCGGTGCATCCCCCATTGAGACCATCGTCCCCTCGGATATTCCCGGAGAGTCCGGGTTCGACAACGACGCGCTGCGGATGGAAAAAATCAGACCGCCACTGAAGGCGATTGCCGATGCTGTGCATCACGCACTGTCAGAATTCAGCAAAGATCCCCAAGCCCTACAAACCGTTTTCGGTCGGGCAGACATTCCAACCGATGCCCGCGAGGAGGAAATCCAGCAGATGATTTCCGCGTTTGTCATGCGGGCCTGTCGCGGCAATCCTGACCAAATACAACAACGTACAGATACCTGCTTTCGGCTATATCAACAACACCTTGAAACCTCCAATGACAGCAGGAAAAGTCTGTACCAT
>JAYZPA010000166.1:0-7152 GCA_036150515.1 Planctomycetota bacterium | reverse complement strand
ATGTCGTATCGAATTTGACTGAACCAAAGGACTGTTTTTTGTTATAAGAAAACTCGGCGGCGGGAAGCTCGGGATGAACGTGCTGATTCGTTAGACGCGAACTATTAAATTCGTAGAGTGGATAAACATTGTCATGCTCTATTTTCCAAAGGTCGCTTCTATGTCTATCCGCCGACATCAACAACACCCCATCTTTTTTTGCTTCTGCAATCACATCAAAGATCTCGTTACGTTCCACCTTGAAACCGTTCCAGGTGTCCTTACTGTCACCTTTGGCACCAAAGACCCAAGGGACGGGTGAAACCAGAACAGTAAAGGTCCCCTTAGACTCAGCAATCGTCTTCTTTAACCATTCCAGCTGAAGGGGCCCTAGCATCGTGGCTCGACTCCCATCGGTCGGGTTCAAATTCCGGTAGATCCGACCATCGGTCATGATGAAATGCACGTCACCAATATAATAGTCGTACCAAACCCCCGGTTTGCCTGGGCCACCGCCGTAGGCGGGATTTACCCAATTATTGCGATAGACGTTCCACACTGGGATTTTCCACTCCGGTTGATCAATCCGAGGACCGCCTTGACAATCGTTCGTCCCAAAATCGTGGTCATCCCAAATCGAGTAGACGGTTGTTTTAGAGACAAGTTTTCGGAACTCAGGTCGTGACTGTCGGCGATAATAACAGTAATGTTGCATTTCAGGAATTTCCGGTGCGTCGCTGTATACATTGTCACCTAAAAGCATCAGCACGTCCGGTTGAGTTGCGGCAATCGTATTCCACATGTATTCATGCTGCGGAACATATCCGGCACCACCTCCAAAGGCAAGTTGAAACTTCACTGCCTCACCTTTTTCCGCAAGTGTTGAGACCTCGAATACATCCGCATGGTTAGGAGTGGTATCGAGGTGTACTGAATAACGGTATTGCGTATTAGGCTTCAGACCTTCTACGGTGACGACAGCAGTGTAATCGGTTTCCTCTGTCGACCGACCATCACCCGTCTTAAAAACACCGGGCTTCGTCTCTTCCCAACAGCGAATTTTAACTTCGGAACCTTCCACGGTTCTCAACCAGAATGAAAGGCTGTCTCCGGTGTTTCGCCCCACCATTGGTCCATGCAGGATTCCACTTTTGCTCGTCTTGAAAAGGTCCTCAAACTCCTTCAGACCTCTCAATGCCTCAAGCCCCGTTTTGGTGCCCCCCCGAAAGCGACTCGCTTCGATCCCTAACTCCAATGCCTGTTTCACGTCGCGCACGGCTAATTCGATCATGCCTAATCTTGCGTGACAGACCGCTTTCATATAGTGGGACTCGCCGTCTTTAGGAACTACCTTCAAAATAGTTTCTAATTCTGCAAGCGCCTTTTCTTCCTGGCCGGCAACAATCTTTTTCAAAATTTCCTGATGTACACGTTTGTATTGTCTAAACTTCCTTTCCACTTTCTTTGCAGCGTCGTCATTTTGCTGCTGGGTCGACTTAGTTCGAAACTCCGCACCAGTTATTTGCGAGAGCGCTCCCAATAGGCAGAGGGTCACGATCGTGCCAGCCAGCGATTTCATAAATTCATCCTTATTCCGGGGGTTCGGTCGGTTGTTTCGTAGAGTTGTTTTTGGCGTTCAGGGAAAGGCGTTCAAGCTCCACTCGCATTTGCTCAATGACCAATGGGTATTTCGCCGCCAAATTCGTTGACTCGGCCAAATCCTCATCGAGGTCAAAGAGTGACAATTCCTTGAGTTGTTTTTGCGGCAACATTAATTTCCACTTCCCTTTACGCAGCGTTTTATCATTCCACATTACTGTGCGTTCAACGGGATCTCTGGCCTCGGTAATATATTCCGTAAGATCGCGTCCATCCAAACGCCTTCCGTTATCACTCCCAAATCCACTAATTGCTAAAACTGTCGGCATCCAGTCCATTGCCATCATCAGTTGATCATTCACCCGCCCCCGGGGGAAACCCGCTTGCCATTGTGCCACGCAAGGGACCCTATGCCCCCCTTCAAAATCAGTCCCCTTTGTCCCCCGAAGACCTCCGTTATGGCCCACAGTCGTCGCTCCGTTATCTGAGCAGAACACGATGATCGTGTTCGCTAGTATCCCGGTGCGGCGTAAGGTGCTGAGAATTTTGCCTACTCCCTTATCCATTTCCATGACCATCTCACGGTAAGCCTCCCTCTTGTCCATTCGGCTTCCATGATTATTGAATTTACCCCCCACAGTTCTATCAGCCGGATCGTTAGGGCCCTGATAAGGATAATGGGGTGCTTCATGAGGAACATAGAGGAAGAACGGGCGTTTTCCGGCATGAGTTTTGATAAACCGCACCGCATATTCTGTGATCAAGTGCGTAGAATAGCCGGATTCAGTGGTCAACACTTGATCGTGCCACCAGTCAGCGTTTCCTGCCTGGTCAATATGAGAAACAAAGTCGACATTACCGCTGACATACCCTACAAAATGATCAAATCCATGACGGACTGGATTATAAGTAGGATAATATCCCAGATGCCATTTTCCGTAGATCGCTGTGGCGTAACCACCGGCTCGCATTACTTCTGGCCAGGTGTTTTCTACATCCTGAAGACCGGCAAAATGCGCCTGATTGGCTTCCGCAGCAACAACCACAAATGGTATTCCAACTTTTTGTTGATAAAGCCCGGTCATCAACGCCGCCCGCGTGGGACTGCAGACATTACCATTGGAATGATAATCCGTGAAGCGTACACCGTTCTTCGCAATCGAATCGATATGTGGAGTGTCGATCCATCCGTCATAACAACTAAGGTCACCATAGCCTAAGTCGTCTGCCATGATAAAAACAACATTGGGCTGTCCTGCGTTGAGCAACGTTCCTTGAATACTCACGCAAAACAGAAGCAGCAACCTCGTCCTATTCACTTTTTACCCCGTCGTATTTTGGGTTGATTTCTGTTGGTATAAAAGCCTCTGTTTTCTTTAACCACACAGTCAGTTTCTCACTCAGGTCAGCCAGCCGTTCCGGTTCCTCCGCAGAGAGCTCCTGAACTTCCGAGGGGTCCGCCGTAAGATTGTAAAGTTCCTCCGTAGCAGATTCATAGAACCGAATTAGTTTCCACTCCCCGAGTCGAATAGCACTGGCAGGAGTCGTTCTAAAGGGCCCTTCTTCGGGCAGCCCGCGATAACGTTCCAAATACGCCGGAAAATGCCAATAGATCGGTCGCTGCTTGATCGCCTGTTTTTCCTGTTTGAGTAAGGGTGTCAGTGATACACCGTCCGCCACCTGTTTCTTACTCGGCTTCCCGCCGGCTAAATTTAAGATCGTGGGTAGCAAATCGACTCCAATAATCGGTGTACTAATCACTCTGGCAACACCGAACTCATCGGGCCAATGCGCGATAAATGGCACTCTAATGCCTCCTTCATATAACATCCCCTTACTTCCGCGTAACGGCCTATTACTGGTAACCCCGCCATGCCCCCCATTGTCGGAAGTAAAAATGATGACCGTATTACGGTCTAGATCGTACTTCTTGAGGGCCGCTCGCACGCGTCCCAGTGACTCATCCATGCTCTTAATCATCGCAGCATAGCCTGTGTTGCGATGCCCTCGGTCCGGTGTCTGTTTCTCGAAGTATGCTTTGTATTCCGGTTTCGGCTGAATAGGAGTATGAACCGAATAATGTGCCAGATAGAGAAAGAAGGGTTGTTGCTGCTTGTCATGGATAAAGCGGACGGCCTCTTCACTGATTCTGTCCGTCAAATACACGCCCGGCTTGGATTCTTCGAGATTTGGAAATTTGAAGGGGCTGTGATACCCTCCACCAGAGGGTGAACCCCAGATTTTCCCCGCAATGTTTACATCCATTCCCTGAGTCGTCGGGTCGTCGCCTAAATGCCATTTACCAAAATGGCCGGTGGTATACCCAAGTTTTTTTAATTGTTCCGGGAGTGTCTCGATTCCATCATTCAAGACAGTCTGGTTCTCCACCGGAATCAGTTTTCGGTCACCACTCTTGCCCCGAGCTGCTGTTCCCACTGTATAAACCCCGTGCCGCGGTCCATACATTCCGCTCATTAGACAGGCCCGACTGGGTGCACAGTTCGGAGCACAAGCATAGGCATTGTCAAAAACCACACCTTCCGTGGCTAAAAGATCTACATTGGAACTTTCATAAAACGAACTGCCGGAATAACCAAGATCGGACCAGCCAAGATCATCGACATAGAACAGCACAATATTGGGCTGTCTAACCTCCGCACCGACGGAGCCGACAAAAACGAAACAGCAGAAAACGAAGATTACAAATTTACGAACTTTATCAGACATCTATTCACGCTCTAATTTCAATTGGGCCTTCAGTATTTTCGCATCGGCATCCCAATCTTTGGGATACGGGCCAATAATACCGTTTGTGTCCTTGCCTACCTCTAAGGGATCGATGGGCATTTCAACCATACTATTGCCCACGTTTCCCTGCAATAACAGGGTCTCTCCGGATTGTACAACCACCTTTCCGGATTTCGAATAAGTGAGTCGTAACTTTTTCAGATTGCCAACCACGGGAACCATTTTATCACTACGGAGGACGGTCAATTTCCCACTGATTCTGACCGAAAAGCGTACCGCGTTTTCGTTGAGAAAAAGACTCCACCCGTGAGAGGTTCCTCCCTGTGCCACCACGACCCCCTGAGTGAACTCCGAGGACAATTCAGCCTCCATTGAAAAAGCCGTTTGCACGATATTTGGGGCCTTAGCTTGCTCCAACACGTCGCCGTGGTTTAAGTCAAAACTTACCTTCGAACTTCGTTTAGGTGGACGGTTCCGATAGGGCACAAGCGGATAAACATTAGCACGCTTTGCGTACACCTCGAATTTCCGGATCAGTTGCTTTGCTTGCTCCGGTTCCTGAGCGATTAGATTGTGTTGCTCTGTCCTGTCGTGTCGGATGTTGTACAACTCCCACGGTCCCGTGGCACCTTTCGCAACCAGTTTCCAATCCCCTTTTCGAACCGCTCGATTGCCTTCATGCTCCCAATAGAGAGCATCACGTTCGATTTTTTTGCCCTCAAACGCCGGCCGTAGACTTTGGCCTTCCATGGGCTTAATTTGAAACGTATCCACCTTTGCTGGATACGTTGCCTGCGCAAGATCGACACATGTTGCCATCAGGTCAATTAGATGTCCCGGTTGCGACTCCAGTTTACCGCGACGTTTTATCCCTGCGGGCCAATGAGCGATCAACGGAGTTGAGATGCCTCCTTCATGGACCCAATGTTTATATTCTCGAAAGGGTGTATTTGATACGTTGGCCCAGCCTCGTCCATAGGCAATATAGGTTCCATCGGGCCCGGCCATCACACCTGGCCCCATAACGGTGGGAAACCCATCGCGTGTCTGATCGGGAATCATTTTCGTTTGCAATTCGGATTTGCTCATCACTGGTAACGTTGCTTTTTCTGGACGGGTTTTTAATCCACCCCTTGCACTACGCCCCAGTCCCTCGGCGCAACCACCGTTATCCTGAAGATAAAGAATCAAAGTATTATTGAACTGCCCCGTGTTTTCCAACGCGTGGATGATGTTCCCTATCCCTTGATCCATCCGATCCACCATCGCGGCGTAAACTTCCATATTCCGCAGTTCCCATTTGCGATTGTTTACCTTCTCCCAATCTTCCGCATCCCCTGATAAAGTCCAATCTTTATCTATTAGGCCCATTTTTCTCATGCGGTCATATCGCTCCCGCCTCAGTACCTGATAGCCCGCATCAAATCGGCCTTTATACTTTGCGATATCTTCCGGCAAAGCGTGCATCGGCCAATGGGCGGCCGTGTAAGAAACATAGAGGAAAAAGGGTTGTTCCTCAGACTCCTGTCCGTGTTGCTCGATATACCGTACCGCATGATCAGAAATTGCATCCGTA
Source organism: Planctomycetota bacterium (assembly GCA_036150515.1). GTDB lineage: Bacteria > Planctomycetota > Planctomycetia > Pirellulales > Pirellulaceae > UBA721. The sequence continues at coordinate 1,250 of JAYZPA010000166.1, read as the reverse complement.
TAATAATAGATCTCCGGTTGGTATTGCTCATCTGCAGCACATGAAATCGGCGTGTTTTGCCTGACTAAAGACCAGGGGTCCCAAAAACTACCCGCGCCGGAAATGGTTCCATAAAATTTTTCAAACCCACGTTGCAAAGGCCAGTTGTATTGTTGCCCCGTGGCGCTCTCCTCTTTCGTAACATGCCATTTCCCGGTCATGTACGTTCTGTAGCCTGCGGGCTTCAATACTTCTGCGATCGTACGACAGTTCTTATTTAAATCGCCGCGGTATCCGTCATGCCCATTGTCGGCCATCATCCAACCGACGCCGGCCTGATGTGGATAAAGCCCGGTCAACAAGGACGCTCGGGTGGGACAACAACGGCCCGTATTATAAAACTGCGTAAACCTCAATCCCCCTTCTGCAAGGCCGTTGAGATTTGGCGTTTGTGCCTCTCCGCCATAACAACCTATATCCGAATAACCCATATCGTCAGCCATAATCAGTACGATATTGGGACGGTCCGCTTTGATGCTCTCAGTCCAGAGCATACAAACTACGGCCAACACCATGAATAATCTAAGCGTCTTCACCATTACCTTTTCTTCCTATTTTCCTTACAAATCAGCGGAAACACCGAAGCCATGCTGATGCATTTTCGACCGCTGGGACCCTAATAGCCTGTCCGTTTGTTACATCATTTGAGCGGCTACTCAAGGTCAGGGCGCCAGGCTTCCGGACCATCCGGTTTGGCGCGCAGGAATTTTGCATCCACTTCGTCGTACCATTGATGCAAAGACTTTCGCATTTCCGACACCAGTTCCGGATGGTTCGCTTTTACATCATTCCGCTCACTTAAGTCGTTGGCAAGATTAAATAAGTGAAGACTTCCGTCTTCGAACCTTTCAATCAACTTGTAGCTTCCCCGCCGAATGACGCCACCGGGGAACCCCCCTTGATTGCTGTAGTGAGGATAATGCCAATACAGATCCCGCGTCGCAATTGGTTTTTCTTTCTGCAATAAACTCGCTAGACTCACTCCATCCACATGAATGCGTGGCTTAGGCTTGATTTCAGCCAATTCCAACAACGTGGGATAAAAATCCACCGTACAAACAGAGGTATTATCAACACGCGCTGGAATCGATTTCAAATGACTGATGAGAAAGGGTTCTCGGATGCCCCCTTCGTACAACCATCCTTTCCCACCGCGTAGCGGCAAATTAGACGTCGGCGACCCTTCACTGGTAGATAGCCCGCCATTATCA